>JAEDOO010000010.1 GCA_016301965.1 Lachnospiraceae bacterium
CGGCACCAAAAAGAAATCTTTTAAAGAAAAACTGAAAGAAACTTTTGAGGGTTAATCAGAGACCGGGAGATAGCTTCCGGTCACAGGATAAAGTGACTTTCTTATGAAGAACTGCTGCAGCGTATAGTTGTGGCAGTTCTTCATTTTCCTTTATATATCTTCATAATAACTTAGGAGAATATGTGGCAGGTTTGTGATATGATTGTTGCAACGAAAGGACAGAAATATCTGTCAGAGGGGAGCGTTTATCATGACAAAAAGAAAAAGCAGATGGATGGTAGTGTTGGGATTAATGCTGGGACTTATGCTGTTTACCTGTCCGGCACATGCGGGCGAGACGGAATCGTTATCCAAGAACATGCAGGTGGCAGTTAAGGTACAGAATGCCAAAGTGTATCAGAAAAAATCATCAAAAGCCAAAGTGGTAAAATCCGTTAAGTTCGGAAAACATATGGCGGCGAAAGAAGCCTGTGGAGACTGGTATAAGGTGTCTGACGGTTATGTCCGTAAAAAAGACGTAGTACTGTATGATAAGACAAAAAAACATATCGCACTGACCTTTGATGACGGACCGAGCAAGACCAATACAAAGATCGTGCTGGATGCACTGGAAAAACATAAGGCGAAAGCAACTTTTATGGTGGTGGGGCAGAATGTCAACAAAGGTACGGCAGATCTTCTGAAACGGGAAGTGGAGCTTGGCTGTGAGATCGGCAATCATTCTTATTCCCATGCCAATTTCAAAAAGATTTCACAGAAAAAAATTAAGTCCGAATTGAAAAAGACAGATGATGCCGTGAAGAAATACACTGGCAGTAAACCCACAGTTATCCGTACACCTTACGGCGCCAGTTCAAAAAGTACACTGAGCTGCTTTGACAGACCAAATATTTTCTGGTCGGTAGATACACTGGACTGGAAGTACCGTGACACCGACAGACTGGTAAAATATGTCTCTAAAAATGCTAAGGATGGCGGAATCGTTCTGATGCATGATATCCATAAGTCGACTGCAAAGGCAGTTGACGGCATACTGAAAAGTCTGGAGAAACAGGGATTTGAGACAGTCACTGTAACAGAGCTTTCTGCAATTAATAATGTGCCGATGAAGGCCGGAAAGACCTATTCATCTTTAGCTCAAAAAACAAAAAAATAAACAGTTAAGTGATGACTCATGCTTTTATATATCCGTTCACAGAATATCTTCTGCACAAATGACATAAACTGTGCTATGACGTATCTGCTAAGGCACTGAACATATTTTAAGAACCTATAATAGGAGAACGGGTATGGAAAAAAAAGCAAAAATAATCAGAAATGTCATATCTCTGGCAGTTGTCTGGGGACTATGTATGTGTTGTCCGATATGGGCGGCCGGCAATAAAAAACTGTCGGATAATCTGCGGATCGCTGTTACCGCAGAGACAGCGAATGTCTACAGTCATGCTATAGAAAGCTCTGAGGTAGTAAAACATGTTGTGTTCGGACAGCAGCTGCAGGTGAAACAGTGCAGTAAAAACTGGTACAGTGTAGAGGGAGGCTATATTCATAAGACGGATGCAGTGTTGTATGATGTGAATAAAAAGCACATCGCGCTGACATTTGATGATGGACCAAACGAGATCAATACGAAAACGGTTCTGGACGCTCTGGAGCAGTATGACGCAAAAGCAACGTTCATGGTGATTGGGCAGAACATTAACAGTGTAACAGGAGAGCTGATTAAGCGGGAAATGGAGTTGGAATGTGAGATTGGCAACCATTCCTATTCTCACGCAAATTTTAAAAATATAGCGCCGGAGAAAGCACAGGAGGAACTGCAAAAGACGGATGAGGCGGTGGAAGATTATACGGGAGAAAAGCCGACACTGATCCGCACCCCGTATGGCCTTTGTGAAAACAATGTATTGTGCTGCATGGATCGGCCAAATGTTTTCTGGTCTGTGGACACAGAGGACTGGAAATATAAGGACAGTGATCGTCTGATTCAATATGTGACCGAGAATGCGTCGGATGGCGCGATCGTTCTGATGCATGATATTTATAAGACCACAGCGCAGGCTGTGGAACCCATTCTGGAGGAACTGGTCAAACAGAATTATGAGATGATGACGGTGACAGAATTATCAGCGATCAAGGGAGTCGAGCTGAAGGCCGGAGAAACATACAGATTATTTGAGAAAAAAGAAGAATCTGTATCTGTTATAAAATAACAAGTATCTGTTCAGTACCTTCACAGATACGATTCGCAAACTCATGAAAATGGGCTGTGCCGAAGGGGTTTGCTTGGCACTCTGAACGCCGCGAAAGTGCAGCTTGCACTTTCGCGGCGTTTCGTGTATGATTAGTCTGATTTTTTATGCGAATTTACCTGACAGTGAGGAGGGAAACCGATGAAATGGAATAAAATCACAGTGAAAACAAAAACAGATGCCGAGGACATCATTATTGCCACTCTGGCTGAAGTAGGTCTGCAGGGCGCAGAGATTCAGGATAAAAAGCCGCTGTCTGAAGCGGATAAGGAAGCTATGTTTGTGGGAATGATGCCGGATATGCCGGAAGATGACGGTATTGCCTATCTGAACTTTTACGTGGAAGAAGACCAGGATATGGACTCGATCCTTGAAGCTGCCCGCCGGGAATTGGATGAGCTGAAAGAGTTTATGGATATCGGTGAGGGAACCATCAGTACCGGTGAGACCGAGGATAAAGACTGGATCAACAACTGGAAGCAGTTTTTCAAGCAGTTTTATGTGGATGATATTCTGATTATTCCGTCCTGGGAAGAAGTAAAGCCGGAGGACAAGGATCGTATGATCATCCATATCGATCCGGGCACGGCTTTTGGTACCGGTATGCACGAGACCACACAGCTGATCATCCGTGAACTGAAAAAATATGTAAAGCCCGGTATGGAGATTCTGGATGTAGGTACGGGAAGCGGTATCCTGTCCATTGTGGCTTTAAAGCTTGGGGCAAAGCATGCCATCGGTACCGATCTGGATATCTGCACCATCAATGCCGTAGCGGAGAATAAAGAAGCCAATGGTATTCCTGAGGAAGATATGGAACTGATCATCGGCAACCTGATCGATGACAAAGAGGTACAGGATACCGTCGGCTATGAGAAATACGACATCGTTCTGGCAAATATTCTGGCGGATGTGCTGGAGGCACTGACACCGGAGGTGATCCATCAGATGAAACCGGGCGCCCTGTATATTACTTCCGGCATTATCGATGACAAAGAAGAATGCGTGAAAGAAGCCATCCTGAAAGCCGGTCTTCAGATCGTGGAGATCAATTATCAGAACGAGTGGGTAGCTATCACAGCACGCAAACCAGAATAAATAGTGTGCCATAAGAGGCAGCAGCACGGAGGCAGTATGTATCGCTTTTTTGTGGAAAAGGAACAGATCGGAGAAAAAATGATCCGGATCATTGGCAGTGATGTAAATCATATCCGGAACGTGCTTCGCATGAAGCCGGGAGAGGAAATCCTGATCAGTGACGGAGAGAAAAAGGAATATCACTGTGAGATCACAGCTCTGGATCCGGAGTATGTGGAAGCATTGATCATGTTTGTGAAGGAAGAGGGATTGGAGCTTCCTTCCAAAGTGTATCTGTTTCAGGGTCTGCCCAAAAATGACAAAATGGAGCTGATTATTCAGAAAGCCGTAGAACTTGGGGTCTACGCAGTGGTGCCTGTGGCCACCAAACGTGCCGTGGTAAAGCTGGATGATAAAAAAGAAGCCAAAAAGCTGACCCGTTGGCAGAGTATTTCCGAAAGCGCGGCTAAGCAGGCAAAGCGTCTGATTATTCCGGAGGTCATGCCCGTGATGAGCTTTAAAGAAGCAGTGGCCTTTTCACAGACAATGGACGTGCGGCTGATGCCCTATGAGCTGGCAGAAAACATGGCTTACACGAGACAGGTACTGTCACAGATCAAACCGGGACAGAATATTGGTATTTTCATTGGGCCGGAGGGCGGTTTCGCTGAGGAAGAGGTGGAGCTTGCGCTGAACAGCCGAATGGAGACCATCACTCTGGGAAAACGTATTTTGCGTACAGAGACGGCGGGAATGACGGTACTGTCTATATTGATGTATCTACTGGAGCCGTAAATAAAAACAAATTAAAATATATTGCAGCAGAAAAGAGAAGTATATGGAAGCATATCTTGATAACTCGGCCACGACCCGGGTGTTTCCCGAGGTAGTGGAGTTGATGGTAAAGACCATGTCAGAGGACTATGGCAATCCGTCCTCTATGCATACAAAGGGCGTGGAAGCGGAACAGTATATAAAAGAAGCAACAAAGACTTTTGCGCAGATTTTGAAAGTGCAGGAAAAAGAGATTTATTATACCTCCGGCGGTACAGAGTCTGATAACTGGGCACTGATTGGAACTGCACTGGCTAACCGCCGTACGGGAAATCATATTGTGGTTACGGCTATGGAGCATCCGGCTGTAGGCGCGGTGGCGGATTTCCTGGAAAAACAGGGGTTTGCGGTGACGAGACTTTCGGTGGATGAAAAAGGCCGGATCGACCCGGAGAAGATGAAAGAGGCTGTCCGGGAGGATACGATCGTGGTATCCATGATGTACGTCAACAATGAGATCGGCGCTGTGCAGGACATTGCCGCTCTTTCCCGGATCATAAAGGAAAAGAATCCGCATACTTACGTTCATGTAGACGCAATTCAGGCTTTTGGAAAATATCACATTTATCCGAAACGGATGGGTATCGATATGCTGTCCGTCAGCAGCCACAAGCTGCATGGACCAAAGGGTGTTGGCCTTTTATATATTGATGAAAAAGTTAAGATCGTGCCCATCATCTATGGCGGCGGCCAGCAGAAAGGTATGCGCTCCGGCACGGATAATGTACCGGGAATCGCCGGTTTTGCCCTGGCGGCAAACCTGACGTATACAGATCTTGACAGCAAAGTGGAACGGATGTATCAGCTCAAGCAGAAATTGGTGGATGGTCTTCTTGCGCTGGGAGATGTGCATATTCATGGTATGGCTGTGCGAGAAGGTGCGCCGCATATCGTCAGCGCAGCTTTTGTGGGTGTCAGAAGTGAGGTGCTTTTGCACACTCTGGAGGATCGCGGCATCTATGTTTCTGCCGGTTCTGCCTGCTCCACACATAAGAGAAATGCCAGTCCTACCATGCAGGCTATTCAGGCACCGCGGCAGCTTACAGAGTCCACAGTGCGCTTCAGTCTGGCAGAGACCACCACAGAAGAAGAGATTGACTACTGTCTGACGGTGCTGGGAGAAGTACTTCCCATGCTTCGCCGATATACCAGAAGATGAACAGGAGGAAAACAATGTTTCACATGTTTCTGATCAAATACGCCGAGATCGGTGTAAAAGGCAAAAACCGCTATCTGTTTGAGGATGCACTGATCGCGCAGATCAAAAGGACCCTAAGAAGAGTAGACGGCCGTTTCAGCGTAACAAAAGAAAGTGGTCGTATTTACGTTGAAGCTGTCAGCGAGTTTGATTACGACGAGACTGTGGCAGCATTAAAGACCGTATTTGGTATCGTAGGAATCTGCCCGGTCGTGCTTCTGCAGGATAATGGTTATGAGCAGCTGTCAAAAGACGTCGTAGATTACATGGGCAAAATGTATCCGGATAAAAACCGTACCTTTAAAGTACAGGTACGCCGTGCAAGAAAGAATTATCCTATGGACTCCATGGAGCTTGCCAGGGAACTGGGAAGTGACATTCTCGATGCGTATCCGGAATTTTCTGTAGATGTACATCATCCGCAGATCTTACTGCAGGTGGAGATCCGCCAGAATATTTATGTATATTCAGAGATCATTCCCGGACCAGGCGGCATGCCCCTGGGTACCAACGGAAAAGCCATGCTTCTTTTGTCCGGCGGTATTGACAGCCCGGTAGCCGGCTACATGATCGCCAAACGAGGCGTGATCATCGATGCCGTATACTTCCATGCACCGCCCTACACCAGCGAGCGCGCCAAACAGAAGGTCGTAGATCTGGCCAAGCTCGTATCCCGCTACAGCGGCCCCATGCGTCTGCATATCGTAAACTTTACGGACATTCAGCTGTATATCTATGATAAATGCCCCCATGACGAACTGACCATCATCATGAGACGCTATATGATGAAAATTGCGGAAGAGATCGCCCGCAAAGAAGGTGCCGTAGCCCTGATTACCGGTGAGAGCATCGGTCAGGTAGCCAGCCAGACCGTGCAGAGTCTTACCGTAACCAACGAAGTCTGCACCATGCCGGTATTCCGTCCGGTCATCGGCTTTGACAAGCAGGAGATCGTGGATATTGCCCTGAAAATCGACACCTACGAGACTTCTATTCAACCCTATGAAGACTGCTGTACGATCTTTGTGGCCAAGCATCCTGTGACAAAGCCTAATCTGCAGGCTATACGTCGTTCAGAGGAAAATCTTGCAGAGAAAATCGATGAAATGCTGAAGGAAGCCGTAGATACAGCCGAAGTCGTAGAAATCGACGAGTAAATACAGCCAAGATGAAAATCAATAAGAAAAAGGACTGGGAGTCGGCAGCCTCAGGGGGATATATATAAATCCGCGCGACTTTAGCGAGCACGACTCCGAGACTACAGGCTCGGAGCGAGCGCAGCAGGAGCCCGGTATTTATATATATCCCCCTGAGGCTGCCGACTCCCAGTCCTTTTTCTTATTGCTCAATAAAGCCAAATCCCATAAAGCAGCCCGCGTTTTTCTTATTAGCATACAAAAAAGGCCCCGCACCAGCGAAGCCTCTTTCAAGAACAATCTCAAATTATTATCCGATAATATACGGTGTTAACTTTTCCATAACGGCATCCAGATTCTCACCTTCAGCGTGGATATTCAGCTCGATCGGTTTGGAAAGATCCAGACTGAAGATACCCATGATGGACTTTGCATCGATGACATATCTGCCGGATACAAGATCAAAATCAAAATTGAACTTGGAAATGTCGTTTACAAAGGATTTAACCTTATCGATAGAATTGAGAGAAATCATTACGGTTTTCATTATCAGTTATCCTCCAGAAAAAATGTAGACTTTTTGTGGCCGTCGGCAGAAAAATCATGTCGGTGGAGCACCAAAAGATTACTTTTATCTTAAACGTATCAGTGGTAAAAGTCAAGGTGGAAAGCTTCATTTGCCCATGAATTATTTCGGCAATATTTTGTGCTGTTTCCTGAAAGCAGATAAGAGAAAAAACAGTTTCCTATTGATAAGGCTGCAGGGCAGGTGATATGATAGCAAAGACCGTCGAGTATGGAAAACAGTGCAGACGGACAACAGACAGAAAGAGCCGTTATCGAAGAAGGAGAAGAATATGTTGAATCGAACAGCAGCCCTGCATAATCTGGGGTGCAAGGTCAACGCCTACGAAACAGAAGTCATGCAGCAGATGCTGTCAGACGCAGGGTATACCATTGTGCCCTTTTCAGAAAAAGCAGATGTATATATTATCAATACCTGTTCCGTGACCAATATGGCAGATAAAAAGTCTCGTCAGATGATCAGCCGGGCCAGAAAGAATAATCCACAGGCGGTAGTGGCCGCCGCAGGCTGTTATGTCCAGGCTGCCGGTGAAAAATTGTTAGAGGAACTGTCTGTGGATCTGATTATCGGTAACAATAAGAAAAAGGATCTGGTACAGATCCTGGATGATTTTTTTGTTTCACGGGACAGTCAGTCATATATTGTGGATCTTTCGCATACCAAAGAATATGAAGAGATGAAGATGGAGCGCACAGCGGAGCATACCCGTGCTTATATAAAGGTGCAGGATGGCTGCAATCAGTTCTGCAGTTACTGTATCATCCCCTTTACCAGAGGCAGGGTAAGAAGCCGTCGCCTGGAGGATGTGGAGACAGAGATCGCCGGCTTGTGTAAAGCGGGGTATCAGGAGTTTGTACTGACCGGCATTCACCTGAGCTCCTACGGCGTGGATTTTTCGGAGGACAAAAAGCCGAAGCTTCTGGAACTGATCCGGAAGATCGATGCCATCCCGGGGGTGAAGCGTATCCGTCTTGGTTCTCTGGAACCGGGAATCATTACCGAAGAGTTTGCGCTGGCTCTCAAAAAGCTGCCGTCATTTTGTCCGCATTTTCATTTGTCGCTGCAGAGCGGATGTGACGCTACCCTGAAGAGAATGAATCGTCGATACACAGCGTCGGAATATGCAGAAAAATGTCACATTCTTCGCAGCATATTTGACCGTCCTGCGTTGACCACAGATGTGATCGTGGGATTTCCCGGCGAGACGGATGAAGATTTTGAAATATGCCGCAGCTTTCTTGAAAATATTGCCTTTTATGAGACCCACATTTTTAAATATTCCCGCCGACAGGGAACAAAGGCTGCGGATATGCCGCAGCAGATTCCGGAACAGATCAAGACGGAGAGAAGCCATGTGCTGTTAAAACTGCATGAAAAGAATAAGAAAGCTTATCTGGAACAGTTTGTGGGACAGCCTCTTCAGGTGCTGTTTGAGGAACGGCTGGAAATCCAAGGCAAAAAAGTGTGGAGCGGTTACAGCCGGGAGTATATTCGTGTTCTGTGGGATACAGAGCAGACACTGGAAAATCAGATCTGTACAGTCACGGCATGCCAGACAGATACAAAAGAAGGGGCACTCTGGACCAGGGGATAACCGCCGCTGGATGGGCTCGTAAAATTGTACGTTGCACTTTGGCATAAAATATATTAGAATAGAAACGATAATAGGTAGAATTTTGTCATTATGTAAACGGAC
This sequence comes from Lachnospiraceae bacterium, assembly GCA_016301965.1. Lineage (GTDB taxonomy): Bacteria > Bacillota > Clostridia > Lachnospirales > Lachnospiraceae > UBA11957. The sequence continues at coordinate 8,780 of JAEDOO010000010.1, forward strand.
ATGGATTCTGCCGTATACCAGGTTATGTAAGGGTGTGAAGATATGACAAATATGAATAGTACACAGTATTTTAAAGTGAAATCAGATCCGGAAGTTCGCGTAAAGGAAGTCCTGGATGTGGTGTATAATGCCATGAGCGAGAAAGGATACAATCCGGTGAACCAGATCGTCGGATATGTAATGAGTGGTGATCCAACGTATATCACCAGCTACAAGGGCGCCAGAAGCATGATCATGAAAGTTGAGCGGGACGAATTGGTCGAAGAGCTTCTCAAAGAATACATCAAGAATAAATCCTGGGAAAGATAAGATGGAGCGGATCATAGGCCTTGACTTTGGCTCCAAAACAACAGGCGTAGCGGTGAGCGATCCTTTTGGGTGGACGGCTCAGGGGGTTGAGATCATCCGAAGAAAAGAAGAAAACAAGCTCAGAAAGACGCTGGCCAGGATCGAAGAACTGGTAAAAGAGTACGGTGCCACACGCATCGTACTTGGTTTACCGAAAAATATGAACAACAGTCTCGGAGACCGTGCGGAAAAATCCCTGGCATTTAAAGAAATGCTGGAGAGACGCACCGGACTGCCCGTTGTGATGTGGGATGAGAGACTTACAACCGTAGCAGCAGATCGCACGATGATGGAAGCGGGGATCCGCAGGGAAAATCGCAGGGAGTACGTCGATGAGATCGCTGCTGTCTTTATACTCCAGAATTATCTGGATTATTTGTCATGCCACCCGGTAGAAACTGAAAAGAAAGAAGATGCCTGAAAACATGGAAAAAATCACTTTTATAACAGACGAAAACGAGAGCCTTACTTTTTTTGTTGAAGAGCAGACCAGAGTGAACGGTACAGATTATCTGCTGGTTTCTGACTCTGAGGGCGATGAGGCCCAGGCCTATATTCTGAAGGATGTATCACAGGATACAGATCCGGAAGCAAGGTATGAATTTGTTGAAGATGATGTGGAATGGGAAGCAGTGGCCAAACTGTTTGACCAGATGTTAGAGGACGTAGACCTCCAGGCATAGAAAGAAGGAGGACGTATTTGAAAAAAATGGAAAATGTGCGGGTAAAGATCATTCCCCTTGGAGGTCTGGAACTGATCGGAATGAACATTACCGCCATAGAGTATGAGGACAGTATTGTTGTCATTGACTGCGGACTTTCGTTCCCGGAGGATGATATGCTGGGTATTGACCTGGTCATCCCGGATGTAACGTATCTGAAGAACAATCTGGACAAGGTAAAGGGTATCGTCATCACCCACGGTCATGAGGATCATATTGGTGCTCTGCCCTATATTCTGAAAGATGTCAATGTTCCGATATACTCGACAAAGCTGACGATCGCTCTGATCGAGAACAAGCTGAAAGAGCATAATATGCTCAAGACAACGAAACGAAAAGTGGTAAAACACGGACAGTCCATCAATCTCGGAGATTTCCGTGTGGAATTTATCAAAACAAATCATAGTATTGCCGATGCTTCAGCACTGGCCATTTATTCGCCGGCGGGTATCATTGTGCATACGGGAGACTTTAAGGTAGACTATACACCGGTATTCGGCGATGCCATTGATCTGCAGCGCTTTGCGGAGATCGGCAAAAAGGGAGTGCTGGCACTTTTGTGTGACAGTACCAATGCAGAGCGTCCTGGATTTACCATGTCAGAGCGTACGGTGGGACGTACCTTTGATAATCTGTTTGCGGAGCATAAGGACAGCCGTATCATCATTGCTACCTTTGCTTCAAATGTGGACCGTGTGCAGCAGATCATCAACTCCGCTTACAAATATGGACGAAAAGTCGTAGTGGAAGGCCGCAGTATGGTCAACATTATTTCCACAGCAGCGGAGCTTGGCTATCTGAGCATTCCGGATAATACGCTGATCGATATTGATCAGATGAAAAATTACACCAACGAACAGATGGTGCTGATCACGACGGGAAGCCAGGGAGAATCCATGGCGGCGCTGTCGAGAATGGCGGCCAATATCCATAAGAAAGTAACCATCATGCCGGGAGATACGATCATCTTTTCGTCCAATCCGATTCCGGGTAACGAAAAGGCTGTATCCAAGGTGATCAATGAGCTCTCGGCTATGGGAGCCAACGTTATATTCCAGGATGCGCATGTATCCGGACATGCCTGCCAGGAGGAGATTAAGCTGATCTATTCTCTGGTCAAACCGAAATATGCTATTCCGGTGCATGGCGAATTTCGTCATTTGAAGGCCCAGGCCATGCTTGCAGACAGTCTCGGTATTGAAAGGGATCATATCTTTATCCTTAAGACCGGAGATGTTCTGGAACTGGCGCAGGATCATGGGTATGTGGTGGGTTCTGTACCTACAGGATCCATTCTTGTAGATGGCCTTGGGGTTGGCGATGTCGGCAACGTGGTACTGCATGACAGACAGCATCTGGCAGAAGATGGTATCATCATTGTTGTTATGACGCTGGATAAAGGGGCCAGACAGGTGGTTGCCGGTCCAGAGATCGTATCCCGCGGTTTTGTTTATGTAAAAGAGTCTGAGGATCTGATCGACGGTGCCAGAGATGTGGTTTCAGACGCGTTGTATAGTTGTCTGGATAAGGGAATCACCGACTGGATGAAGATGAAGATGGTGATTAAAGATGCCTTAAGCTGTTATGTTTGGAAACGTACCAAGAGAAGACCTATGATTTTACCCATCATTATGGAGACTGAGTGGTAAAAAAGCAAACGAGGTGACGTATGACGGAAAAAAAACCAAATACAGTGATCCGGACAGGAGCGTATATGCTGCGGACCGTGATCCGTGTACTGTTGTATGTGGTGGCGGTTCTGGTCATTATACGCGGAGCTTCCCGGGCCTATGGCTTTGGCTATGCTGTTTTTTCAGAAGAAGCTATGGCCGCAGAGGGAACGGGTCATGAAGTTTATGTTACGATAGAAAACGGGGATACCGTAAAGGATGTAGCCAAGACCCTGAAAAAGCAAAAGCTGATCAAAGATGAGACAGTATTTGAGCTTCAGGAAAAGATGTCCCGTTACAAAGATTCACTGCAGCCGGGAACGTATATTCTGAGTACGGAGCAGAATGTGGAGGAAATGCTGGCTATACTTTCCGGAAACAATACAGAAGGTCAGCCGGCCAACGATAAGACTCAGGGAAATTAAGAGGAAAACAAGGCCATGATCGTAGATGAACGTTTTGGCACATATATGAATTCGCTGGATCCGGGTCACAGCCCCTTTTTGGAGCAGCTGGAGCAGGAGGCGAAGGCCGCGTATGTGCCGATCATCCGTCGGCAGATGCAGAGCTTTCTTCGGATGTTTCTGACTCTGCAAAAGCCCCAAAAGGTGCTGGAGGTAGGATGCGCCATCGGTTTTTCTTCTATATTGATGTGCGAGTACCTGCCAGAGACCAGCCGGATCACAACCATAGAAAATTACAAAAAGAGAATCCCTGTGGCCAGGGAGAATTTTGAGAAATCCGGTTATGCTGACCGGATTACTCTGCTTGAAGGAGACGCTGCGGATATACTTCCCACCCTGACAGACAGCTATGACCTGATCTTTATGGATGCTGCCAAGGGACAGTATATTTTTTTCCTTCCAGAGGTGCTGCGGCTGATGCATCCGGGCAGTGTGCTGATCACGGATAATGTGCTGCAGGATGGGGATATCATAGAATCCCATTTTGCGGTGGAACGCCGCAACAGAACCATTTATAAACGAATGAGAGAATATCTGTATACACTGACACATCATCCGCAGCTGGTGACCTCTATTTTGCCGGTGGGGGATGGTATTACGGTCAGTGTATATAAGGATACGGAGGAATAAAGCATGAGAAAGCCTGAACTTCTGGTTCCGGCAGGAAGCCTGGAGGTGCTCAAGGTTGCAGTCACCTTTGGCGCGGATGCGGTATATATCGGCGGTGAGGCCTTTGGTTTACGGGCAAAAGCAAAGAATTTCACTCCAGAGGAAATGCGTGAGGGTATCCGCTATGCCCATGAGCGTGGTGTTAAGGTCTATGTGACAGCCAATATTCTGGCCCATAACATGGATCTGGCAGATGCGGCAGCGTATTTTGAAGAGCTGGCGGATATGAAGCCGGATGCGCTGATCATTGCTGATCCGGGGCTGTTTATGATTGCAAAAGATGTCTGTCCGGATATCGATATTCATATCAGCACTCAGGCCAATAACTGTAATTACGGCACATTCCTGTTCTGGCACGAGCAGGGAGCCAGCCGTGTGGTTACCGCCAGAGAGCTGTCCCTTGCGGAAATAACAGAGATCCGCAGAAAAATCCCGGAGAGCATGGAAATTGAGACTTTTGTGCATGGTGCCATGTGTATTTCCTATTCGGGCCGCTGCCTGTTGAGTGCCTATATGACAGGCCGCAGTGCCAATGCCGGTGCCTGCACTCATCCCTGCCGCTGGAAATACGCGGTCATGGAAGAAAAACGTCCCGGCGAGTATTTCCCGGTGGAGGAGAATGAGCGGGGGACGTATATTTTTAATTCCAAGGATCTGTGTATGATCGAGCATATTCCGGATCTGATCGCTGCCGGCATCGACAGTTTTAAGATCGAGGGGAGAATGAAAACAGCACTTTATGTGGCTACGGTAGCCCGTACCTACAGAAAGGCCATCGATGATTATCTGGAGGATCCGGCTCTTTACGAAGCACATCTGCCCTGGTACCGGGAACAGATTTCCCGGTGTACCTACAGACAGTTTACCACAGGCTTCTTTTACGGTAAGCCGGATCAGGAGACCCAGATCTATGACAGCAATACTTATATCCGGGAATACACCTATCTGGGTGTGGTAGGAGAGGTGAAAGACGGATTGTGCATGATCGAACAGCGCAACAAATTTTCTGTGGGTGAGACGATCGAGATCATGAAGCCCGATGGCAGTAACCCGGAGGCTGTAGTGCGTGCCATTTACAACGAGGATGGAGAATCTGTGGAAAGTGCGCCTCATCCGAAACAGAAGCTCTACGTGGATCTTGGCATGCCGGTAGATGTCATGGATATCTTACGTCGGCAGGAGGAACTGCCGGAGCTTTAATACACTGTTTTTTTCAATTCTTGAGACATAGGAGCGGCTGATGCCCAGCCGCTTGGCTATGACTCTCTGTGTGGTCGGTTTCTGACCGTATAATCCATAACGCAAAACTAAAATTTCTTTTTCCTGCGGTGTCAGATGCTCTTCTATACACTGATACAGGCGCAGAATATTTTCCTTTTTTTCGCAGTTTACCGGGACATCTTCGTCCTGGCTTTCCAGAATATCCATCAGATGAATCTCATTTCCTTCCCTGTCCGTGCCGATGGGTTCATACAGGGACACTTCCCGGACATTTTTCTTCCGGCTGCGAAACATCATCAGCAATTCATTATCTATACAGCGAGCTGCGTAGGTGGCAAGCTTGCTGCCTTTGCGAAGGTCAAAGGTATCCGTGGCTTTCAAAAGACCAATGGTGCCTATGGAAATCAGATCATCCATCTCATCCTCAGGACTCTGGTATTTGCGGGCAATATGAGCCACCAGCCGAAGATTTCTTTCAATCAGCTGGGTGCGGGCCGCAGTATCGCCATGACGGCTTTTCTCGAGAAGAACGCGCTCTTCCTGGGGCGTGAGGGGTTTGGGAAAGGTCTGCAAAAGGGCACCTCTGCAAAAATGGGGGTGTTTCTACATCTTATGAAATTGGACAGTGCCGGGTGCATATCCAAAATAAAATAGGGCTGGACAGAAAACAGCTGCTATATATTCAGGAGGTATTTTATGTATACAGAAGTAGCAACAGCAACGATTCTTGGCGTGGAAGCCCATGCTGTGCGAGTGGAGGCGGATGTCAGCGATGGCATGCCTTCTTTTGCCATGGTGGGGTACGTGACAGCACAGGTAAAGGAGGCGGCAGACAGGGTGCGGACGGCTGTGAAAAATACAGGTCTGTCTTTGCCGCCAAAGCGGATTACCATCAATCTGGCCCCTGCGGATATCCGAAAAGAAGGTCCCCGATTTGATCTGCCTATTGCGGCGGCGGTACTGTGTGCGGCGGGGAGGATCGCGGGAAAGCATCTCGAGAATACACTGGTGCTGGGGGAACTGGGATTGGACGGCAGTGTAAGGGGTGTAAGCGGTGTGCTTTGTTCGGTGATGATGGCCAGAGAGCAGGGACTTTCAGCCTGTATCATCCCTGCCGTCAATCTGGAGGAAGCAAGGAATGTGGAAGGAATCCATCTGGTCGGGGTGAACTCTCTGGAAGATCTGCTGTCGTATTGCCGGGCACCGGAAAATTATGAATCGCCGGATGCAGAGATGAAAGCAGGGGGTGCCCCGGAGCCCATCCCTGATTTCGGGGATATCAGTGGGCAGGAGGAGGTTAAGCGGGCGGCCCTTCTGGCAGCCGCGGGTTTTCACAATCTGCTGATGATCGGCCCGCCGGGATCCGGAAAAACCATGACTGCCTGCCGGATGCCGGGACTTTTGCCCGAAATGACAAGGGAGGAAAGCCTGGAAGTTACCCGGATCTACAGTGTGGCAGGACTTTTGGATCAGAATACGTCGCTTATCAGAAACAGACCCTTTCGCGCACCGCATCACACGATTTCCCCTCAGGCTCTGGCAGGAGGCGGTCGGGTGCCAAAGCCGGGGGAGATTACGCTGGCTCACCGGGGTGTTTTGTTTCTTGATGAATTTCCGGAATTTTCCAAGACGAGTCTGGAAATCCTCCGGCAGCCCATGGAGAATAAGAGTATTGTCATTTCCCGAAATGCCGGAATCGTGACTTTTCCGGCCAATTTTCTTTTGCTGGCGGCTATGAATCCCTGCAGGTGCGGGTATTATCCGGATATGAACCGATGCAGCTGCACACCGCGGGATATTTCCGCCTATCTGCACCGGATCAGTCAGCCGATTCTGGACCGCATGGATCTGTGTGTGGAGGTACCGGCGCTGACTTTTGAACAGCTGCAGCACAGTGCGGGAAGCAGCGTGACGACGTCGGTGCTTAAGGGACAGGCACAAGCAGCGGTGGACATTCAGAAACGGCGTTATGCGCAGGAGACATTTTACTACAACAGTCAGATTCCGGCTTCCCGACTGAAAGAATTCTGTCAGATGACCATGGAAGGCGAAGCCCTGTTAAAGCAGATGTTCGGGAAAATGGGATTAAGTGCCAGAGGCTGCCACAGGATTCTTCGGGTGGCAAGAACATGTGCGGATCTTTCCGGCAGCGAGATCATCGGCCGGGAGCATGTGCTGGAAGCCTGCTGTTTCCGCAATGCGGGGAAGAAGTTCTGGAATACCTAAATTGTTTTGTAAATATGTACTAAATAGTGCATATTTCGTGTGCTTTACTTGACAAAAATATCCAAAAAGATATATAATTCTTTTATCTTTTTACGTCTACGTAAAAAACGGTGCACTTACCCGATGGGGCTTTTTCAATGACATTTTTCTGAGGAAATAACCAGCTGAGATAAGAGACCTGATGCTCGTCGCTTGCTTCGGCTGGTTTTTTATTTTCAGAAAATTCGTTTTGAACTCCAAAATACCGGTGAGTGTATCTGGGACACGACGTTAATCAACGGAGTTGTCCATGCAGGGTATCGCGGAAAGAAAAGGAGGGATAAAAGACAGTGCCGTGAATCCTGAATAATAAAAAAGGAGAGGGAATTATGGTTATTACAAATGGATTTACTTACATCGCGTTTCTGATGTTTATTGCGGGCGGTCTTCTGTTTCTCGAGAAGAAGACAAAATGGAAAGTATTTAATGTGGTTCCGCCGCTGGTATGGATCTATGTACTGAATATGATCTTTTGTACCATAGGTCTGTATAATTCTGAAGCCTGCAGCACAGCGTACGGTTCACTGAAAAATAATATTCTTTATGCCATGATCTTTGTGATGCTGCTTCGCTGCGACTTCCGTAAGCTGGGTAAACTGGGTCCCCGTATGATCGCTATTTTTATGGGCAGTGCTGTTACTCTGGCTGTCGGCTTTATTATCTTGTATCCTGCGTTTGTGGGAACTCTTGGCGGCGGTGAGAAAACCTGGGGCGCTGTAGCTGCTCTTTACGCTTCCTGGGTTGGCGGTTCCGCAAACATGGCAGCCATGCAGGATGCTCTTCCGGTAGATGCCGGTGCTTACAGCTGCGCGCTGGCTCTGGATACGGTATGTTATTCGGTGTGGATCGCACTGCTTCTTCTGGCTGTTCGTTATGCCAATAAGTGGAACAATGCGGTAAAGGCCAATACTTCCGGCCTGGATGCCATTGCAGAGGCGGCTAACGCAGAGGTGGCTAAGGAAAAAGACCGCAAAGCGACTGCGGGTGACTGGATCTTCCTGATCGGTCTGTCTCTTCTGGTTTCCGCTATCTTCCAGTGGTTGGGCGGCAGTGCCAATGCGGGTCTGAAGGCTATAGGTCTTGGCATGTTTGATAAGGGTACATGTACTACGGTATTTATCACGATCTTCGGACTGATCTGTGCCATGACACCTCTTGGAAAGCTTCCGGCGGTGGATGAACTTTCCAGCGTATATCTGTATGCGGTAGTTTCCCTGTTGGCATCTACGGCTTCTGTAGTGGATCTTTTGACTGCACCGATGTGGGTTGTATACGGTGTACTGATCCTGATCATCCATGTGGTTCTGATGTTTATCCTGAGCAAAGTATTCCATTGGGATATCTGTATGTGCTCTACTGCTTCTGTGGCATGTATCGGAGGTTCGGCTTCTGCTCCCATTATTGCCACCGCCTATGATGCGTCCTTTGCCGGTATCGGTGTATTGATGGGCGTTTTAGGTGCTGCTGTCGGAAACTTCTGTGGTCTGGCCATGGGTGCGATCCTGCATTTCTTCATTTAAAGAGGGTAAGCAATGTATCAGCAGAGATAGATACAAAAAGAAACATATATTGGCCGAAAGGGCCCCGTCCCCGCAGCGGGGCGGGGTCCTTTCGGCTAAATAACAGACAGGAGAGGATTACCACGAATATTAATGAAAATTTTCGCTATCTGCATATAGGATTGCCGGAAGATATTCTTAGGAGGAAGCTCTGCGGCGATCTGGACGGTGCAGTGCGGCTGATTGATCAAAGACTTTCTATGGATCACCTGCCACAGACAATGCGTGGCTGTCTGACTGCCCAGCGGGAGATGATTTTTCGCCAGTCGGAGGATTTTCCCTACACCAGGGAACAGGCCCTTGATCGTGTTCGAAGGCATATTCCGGATTTTACAGAGGAGGAGTTTGATGCCCGGGTGGATGCAGGGCAGATCCGATGGAGTTATCTGAATGGGGAAATGCGTTATTTTGACCGTTTTCTGGAATCTCTGTGCAAAGCTGAACCGGATTTTGGACACAGGGCAGGAGTTCTGCTTGCGGGAAATGAAAGCGCTGGCAAAGGCTCCCGGGAAGACGGACGGATCCATCGCTGTATTCAGGTGATGCGCAGTCAGGGAAAGATGAGTGTCCGGATTCGGATTCGCGCATCGCTGCGGCTATCAGAGGAAGAATTTACTCCGGGGATGTTCGTCAGGGCACATTTACCCATCCCTGCAGACTGTGAACAGCAAAGCGATATCCGGATAGAAGAAATCTATCCCTCAGGCGGCAGGATAGCGCCGGCGGATGCTCTGCAGCGGACGGTCTGCTGGGAAGAATATATGGAAAATAATCATGAATTCTATGTACAGTATTCCTATGTGCATACGGCCCGGTATCATGAGACAGAGAATAGAGAGGTTTCCGGGATACAGCCGGATTGGTTCACCGGTGAAGAAACGCCGCATATCATGTTCACCCCATATATTCGGTCGCTGACGGCACAATTGATCCAGGGAATGGAGAGCCCGCTGGAGAAAGCCCGAAAGATTTATGATTTTATCACGTTACATATGAAATATACGTTTATGCCTGCGTATTTCAGCCTGGAGAATATTGCTGACAACTGTGCAAAAAGTCATACCGGGGACTGCGGTGTATTTGCGCTTTTGTTTCTTACGATGTGCCGTTGTGCCGGGATTCCGGCCTGCTGGCAGAGTGGCCTGACGGCAGAGCCGGATTTCTGCGGGGCTCATGACTGGGTAAGATTTTATGTCGAGCCCTGCGGATGGCTGTATGCGGATCCATCCTATGGTGTGGCGGCAGTGCGCATGGGAAATGAAGAACGGCGAAAGTTCTATTTTGGAAACCTGGACCCCTATCGAATGGTGGCTAATAATGCTTTTCAGGCTTCTTTTACGGTGGAAAAGGCCCACTGGCGGGCAGATCCCTATGATAACCAGGTGGGCGAGATGGAGACGGAGAACAAAGGCTTGCGGTACAGTGAATTTCAGCGATCGAAACAGGTACTGTCCTGCGAGGAGCTGTGAGGAGGAGATGGATTGGAGTTTAAAACACTGATAGAGAAAAAACGTGATGCGCTGGTAGCGGATCTTCAGCGCTGTATACAGATACCCAGTGTATATACGAAGGATGACAGCGGTCTTCCTTACGGAAAAGCGGTGGGTGAATGTCTGGAGTACATGTTGAAACGTGCCGGTGAGCTGGGTTTTTCTACCTTTAATATGGATAACCAGCTGGGCTGGTGTGAATACGGTCATGGAGATGAGATGATAGCGGTTCTCTGCCACCTGGATGTTGTCCCTGAGGGGGATGGCTGGACCGTACCGCCCTACGAAGGCCGTGTGATGGACGGAAAGATTTATGGCCGCGGTACTATGGATGATAAGGGTCCGGCGATGGCGGCATTGTATGGCCTGCTGGCGCTGAAAGAAGCGGGCATTGTTCCGGGACGGCGTATCCGTCTGATCTTTGGCCTGAATGAGGAGACCGGCAGCGCCGATATGAAGTATTATCTCAGCCATGGCGGAGAAGTTCCGGTGATGGGCATCACACCGGATGGAGAATATCCGGTCATTAACGGAGAAAAAGGACTGGTAACCCAGTTTTTCACCTGTGAGCTTCAGCAGAGAGGATCTGTCCGGCTGCAGAAGCTAACGGGAGGAATGGCGCACAATATTGTGCCTGCCCATGCCTGTGCCTGGCTTTTGTGCCCGGAAGAAACGGCAGAGGAAATTGTGACCATGACGGCAGAAAAGATCACCTGTACACGGACAGAAAATGGTGTGCAGATCGAGGCGGAAGGTATCGGAGCCCACGGCGGCAGCCCTGAGGAGGGTGAAAACGCTGTCGGCCGGCTGATGCTTTTTCTGGATCAGCTCCCTCTGGAGGGGAATCTCTCCCGGGCGGTACATTTTCTGGCAGAAAGGATTGGCATGGAATACGATGGCAGTTCTCTTGGCATTGCCATGGAAGATGATGTTTCCGGTCCGCTGACTGTAAATATGGGTGTGGCAGAGGCAGATGAAGAAAACCTTACCATAAAGCTCAATTATCGTTATCCGGTAACAAAAAGCTTTGCGCAGTGCGGTCCGGCAGTAGGTGAAGCATTTGCCAGGGCCGGTTTTGCAGAGACTCATCTTCAGCATAAAGCCAGCCTGTATATGGAACCGGACAGTGAACTGGTGAGCAGATTGATGAAAGTCTATACTGCATACACAGGGCAGGAAGCTGTGCCAAAATGTATCGGCGGCGGCACATATGCGAAAATGATTCCCAACACATTGGCGTTTGGTCCGATTTTTCCCGGTGATGAGGTGCGGGAGCACAAGCCGGATGAATATATGGAAATCGACCGTCTCGTGGATAATGCAGTGATTCTGGCGGCAGCCATGTATGAGCTGACAGTATAATTGAAAAAGAAAGAAGGAAGAACGAATGAAAATAACAGAAGTAAGACTGGGAACCATTTCCGTTCCCCTGCGGGTGCCCTTTAAAACAGCTCTGCGTTCTGTTTCGAGTGTGGAGGATGTGATCGTTGAGATCCATACGGATACCGGCGCAGTGGGTTATGGCGAGGCACCGCCAACCGGTGTGATTACCGGAGATACTACCGGAGCCATCATCGGCGCGATAAAGGATCATATTGCCAAAACGATCATTGGACGAGATGTGGATGATTTTGAGGATGTGATCCAGAGTGTACAGAAATGCATTCTGAAAAATACCAGCGCCAAGGCAGCTGTTGACATGGCGCTGTGGGATCTTTACGGACAGCTGTACAAGATTCCGGTGTATAAGATGCTGGGCGGCGCGAGAAAGCATATTATTACAGATATCACCATCAGTGTTAACTCTCCGGAAGAGATGGCCAGGGATGCTGTGGACGCCATTAACCGGGGATATGATTGCCTGAAGGTAAAAGTAGGTGCGGATCCCACACTGGATGTGGCGCGTTTATCCGCCGTGAGGGAAGCCGTTGGCAATGATGTGTGTATCCGCATCGATGCCAACCAGGCCTGGCAGCCCAAGGAGGCTGTCCGCATTCTGAATCAGATGCAGGAAAAGGGACTGGCCATAGAGTTTGTGGAACAGCCGGTCAAGGCACATGATCTGGAGGGACTGAAGTATGTCACCGATCGTTCCTATGTACCGGTACTGGCGGATGAGAGTGTATTTAGCCCTGAAGACGCATTGAAGATCATGCAGATGAGAGCTGCCGATCTGGTGAATATCAAGCTGATGAAATGCGGCGGTCTGTATAATGCACTGAAAATCGTTTCCGCAGCTGAAGTGTATGGCGTGGAATGTATGATCGGCTGTATGCTGGAGGCAAAAATCAGCGTCAATGCGGCCGTAGAGCTGGCCTGTGCCAAAAAGATCATCACGAAGATCGATCTGGATGGACCGGTGCTTTGCAGCGAAGATCCGATCATCGGCGGTGCTGTATTTGAAGAACAGAAGATTACCGTATCGGACGCTCCGGGCCTCGGTATCCAGGGCGTAGAGGGACTAAAGTATCTGGATTGATTCGTAAAGGTCCGATTTGATCATCTGAGATAGAGGATGATCCCATAGTAAAAAATGCAAAGGAGCATCGTTTTATGATGAATGCCGAAGTAGGGTATGAATTGTGAAATGATGCTCCTTTTACAGTACATATTGAAATAAAAATATGTTTATGGTATATTTATATAAATTTTCAAGCCATCCGGCAAAGCAAGTGTCATGAGTTCTCGTGATACATCTCCAAAGCATACAATTGTATATTCTAAAAGATGGATCGACACAACAAAGTATTTATTTGCATGTTCAAAAAATAAATACGTATTGCTGCATTTGCGGCAGAAGGGAGCATAGTATGCATACAAAAGACAGTTATTGTATATCATCAAATGCAAAAGAATTTCCAGAAAAACTGAAAGCTATCCATCGTGTTCCGGAAACTCTGTATATTCGGGGCACTTTGCCGGATCCCCGGCTGCCTTCGGTGGCTATTGTGGGTGCCCGGATGTGTACTGCCTATGGAAAAAGCCAGGCATACCGGTTCGGCGCTGAGCTGGCGCGGCAGGGTGTGCAGATCATCAGCGGTCTGGCGCAGGGAATCGACAGCATGGCCCATGAAGGCGCGTTAAGTGTGGCCGGAGGAAGGACTTTTGGCATTCTGGGCTGTGGTGTGGATGTGGTCTATCCCCGGCAGAATGCCCGTTTGTACGAACAGGTAGCTGCAAACGGCGGGCTGATCAGTGAGTTTTGGGAGGGAACACCGCCGAAAGCGGCAAACTTTCCTCAGAGAAACCGTCTGATCAGCGCCTTTGCGGATATTGTACTGGTGATAGAGGCAAGAGAAAAAAGCGGTTCACTGATTACGGTGGACTTTGCGCTGGAGCAGGGGAGAAGCGTGTATGCCCTCCCCGGCCGGGTAGACGACGCGCTTTCTCAGGGCTGTAACCGTCTGATCGCCCAGGGCGCAGGCATTGCCTGCTCCCCGGATATGCTTTTGGAAGAGCTCAAAATTGAGAGAAATCGTCATGAGTCCCCGGTGTCTGGAGAAAACTTGGGTCTTGCATCCGATTTGGAATTGGTGTATAGTTGTCTCGATTTCGAGCCGAAATCTGTACAGGCTATTCAGGAGACCTGTGGGATGCCTACACTGCAGCTTTTGCAGAACCTTGTGGAACTGGAGCTTAAAGGGCTGGCTCGTGAAATTATGAAAAGCTATTATGTAAGGCAGTCCTGAAAAGGATGCTGTCATTTGAAGGAGAACAGCATTGGCAAAATATCTAGTGATCGTAGAGTCACCAGCAAAAGTAAAAACTGTAAAAAAATTCCTGGGCGCCAATTATGAGGTGCTGGCATCCAATGGCCATGTCAGAGATCTTCCGAAAAGCTCCCTGGGTATTGATGTGGAGCATGACTATGAGCCCCACTATATTACAATTCGAGGAAAGGGAGAACTGCTTGCTGCATTGCGAAAAGCGGCAAAGAAAGCCGATAAGATCTATCTGGCAACTGACCCTGACCGTGAGGGAGAGGCGATTTCCTGGCATTTGTCCCAGTCACTTCATGTCGAGGAGAAAAAGCTTCGCAGGATCACGTTCAATGAGATCACCAAGCAGGCAGTTAAGGATTCCTTAAAGCATGCCCGGGATATTGATATGAATCTGGTGAATGCACAGCAGGTTCGTCGTATTCTGGACCGTATGGTAGGTTACCGGATCAGTCCCATTCTGTGGGCCAAGATTAAAAGAGGTCTTTCTGCCGGCCGTGTGCAGTCTGTGGCACTGCGTCTGATCGCTGACCGGGAGGAGGAAATCAATGCTTTCTTGCCGGAAGAGTACTGGACGCTGGACGCTATACTGCAGGTGGCGGGGACGAAGAAGCCCTGTGAAGCCCGTCTGCACAGCAAAAACGGACAGAAGGTACAGATCCATTCCGAGGCTGAGATGCAGGATATCCTCAAGGAACTGGAGGGTGAGACTTTTCAGGTAAAGGAAGTCAAAAAATCCGAGCGACAGAAAAAAGCGCCTCTTCCTTTTACGACCAGTACATTACAGCAGGAAGCGTCAAAACAGCTGAATTTTGCTACGCAGAAGACCATGCGTATAGCTCAGCAGCTGTATGAGGGCGTTGAGATCAAGGGATCGGGAACAGTCGGTCTGATCTCTTATCTGCGTACAGACTCCACAAGAATTTCTGAGGAAGCGGATGCTGCAGCAAGAGAATATATCGTTTCTGCGTATGGAGAAAATTATGTGGGACAGTCCCAGACAAAGAAGAAGGATGAACACAAGATCCAGGATGCGCATGAGGCTATCCGCCCTACAGATATTACCCGTACGCCGGTAAAAATCAAGGATTCCTTAAGCCGGGATCAGTTCAGACTGTATCAGCTGATCTGGAACCGCTTTGCAGCCAGTCGTATGGCGCCTGCTGTATCAGAGTCTACCACAGCCCATATTGCGGCGGGTGAGTATATGTTCAGTGCTTCTACATCCCGTACCGTATTTGAGGGCTTTATGGCAGTATATAAAGTCGCGGATGAGGAAACGGAGCCGGACAGCAAGGCTGTGGGCGGAATGGAAGCGGGCAGTGAGCTGGGGCTGAAGGAAATGAACCCGCAGCAGCATTTCACGCAGCCGCCGGCCCATTTTACCGAAGCTTCTCTTGTAAAGACTATGGAGGAACTGGGGATCGGACGTCCCAGTACCTATGCGCCGACCATCACAACGATCCTGGCTCGCCGTTATGTTTCCAAGGAGAATAAGAACCTGTATCTGACGGAACTCGGGGATGTGGTCAATCAGATGATGAAGGAAGCTTTCCCGAGCATTGTGGATGTACATTTTACAGCTGCTATGGAGGCTCTTTTGGATCAGGTGGGCGAGGGTGAGATCGACTGGAAGACGGTGGTCCGCAATTTTTACCCGGATCTTGACGCGGCAGTCAATGCGGCGGAGAAAGAGCTGGAGAAGGTGAAAATCGAGGATGAGGTGACAGATGTCATCTGTGAGAATTGCGGCAGAAATATGGTGGTCAAATATGGTCCCCATGGTCGTTTCCTGGCATGCCCCGGTTTTCCGGAATGTAAGAATACTAAGCCGTATCTGGAGAAGATTGGCGTGTCCTGTCCGGAGTGTGGTAAGGATATTGTACTTCGCCGGACGAAGAAGGGCCGTATCTACTATGGCTGCGAGAATAATCCGGACTGTGAGTTTATGTCCTGGCAGAGACCGGTGGAGAAGAAGTGCCCCAACTGTGGCGGTTATATGGTGGTCAAGGGAAATAAGATTGCCTGTGCGGATAAGAGTTGCGGGTATGTGGAAGTGAATAGTAAGGAATGATGGATGACGGACGGGACTGCCTGGGGGCGGCACCGTCCGTTATGTATGTACAGTTTTTG
>JAEDOO010000124.1 GCA_016301965.1 Lachnospiraceae bacterium
CCGGACAGTGCCTTATTCATACTGCGCACCGCACAGAATTTTCCGCACATACTGCAGGTCTCGCTGTGATCCTCCTCCGGACTTCTGCTGTCGCGAATGGCTTTTGCCGTTTCCGGATCAAGCGCACAGGCAAACTGCGCATCCCAGTCAAGATTTCTTCGGGCATCTGCCATGCGATCATCGATGTCTCTTGCTCCAGGGATACCTTTGGCGATATCCGCCGCATGGGCAGCAATCTTGGAAGCGATAATGCCCTGTTTTACGTCATCCACGTTCGGAAGCGCCAGATGCTCCGCCGGTGTGACATAGCACAGGAATGCGGCGCCGTTCATGGCAGCTACCGCACCGCCGATGGCGCTGGTAATGTGGTCATAGCCGGGAGCGATATCCGTTACCAGAGGTCCCAGTACATAGAAAGGCGCGCCCATACAGATGGTCTGCTGCACCTTCATGTTAGCAGCGATCTGGTCTAACGGCACGTGACCCGGACCTTCCACCATGACCTGCACATTGTGTGCCCAGGCCCGTTTCGTCAGCTCACCCAGACGCACAAGTTCTTCGATCTGGCATACATCGGTGGCATCCGCCAGGCAGCCCGGACGGCAGGCATCCCCGAGAGAAATGGTCACATCGTACTCTTCGCAGATATCCAGAATCTCATCATAATACTCATAGAAGGGATTCTCCTCGCCTGTCATGCTCATCCATGCAAATACCAGACTGCCTCCGCGGCTGACGATATTCATTTTGCGTTTATGTTTCTTGATCTGCTCAATCGTTTTCCGCGTAATACCGCAGTGCAGTGTAACAAAATCCACGCCGTCTTCCGCGTGCATACGAATCACATCAATAAAATCTTTTGCCGACAGTGTGGCCAGATCTCTCTGGTAATGGATGACACTGTCGTAAACCGGAACGGTACCGATCATTGCCGGACATTCGTGGGTCAGCTTCTGGCGGAAAGGCTGTGTGTTTCCGTGGCTGGAAAGATCCATGATGGCCTCCGCGCCCATATTTACGGCACTCATGACCTTTTCCATCTCGATATTGTAGTCCTTGCAGTCTCTGGACACGCCCAGATTGACATTGATCTTGGTACGCAGCATGCTGCCGACGCCTTCCGGATTCAGACAGGTATGGTTTTTGTTTGCCGGAATGGCCACCTTACCCTCCGCTACCAGTTTCATCAGCGCCTCGCAGGACATATTTTCTTTTTTCGCAACAGCTTCGATCTCCGGTGTTGCGATGCCTTTTCTTGCCGCGTCCATCTGTGTTGTGTAATTTCGCATTTGTAGTTCCTCCTCTTCACAACATGACTTTTGTATAGCGACAGAAGGTGGTGCTCCCAATCTGCCGCTGCCTGGGCAGTGACAAAAAAAGAGAGACGCGAAGGGGCATCTCTCTACAATCATCCAATTACTGCTCAGATCAGTTTCCCTACGTTGGCATTATCCAAATCAGGTTATGGGTCGAAGCAAAACAGCTTCCTCTCAGCCGACTTTAGTCAGCTCCCCTTGTCTATTAATTTGTACGTTAGAATTATAACGCTGATGTTTTGGAGTTGTCAATTGAATATCAGGGTCTGATCCAATTGTTTCGCCTTACAAGTGTTACTGTTCACTTCGTTCACAGCAACAACGCTTCGCGTTGCACGGAAATCGTATTTCATGCGCAGATTACCATCTCCACTTGCCGCAGACTTATCTCTCACGTATCATCTGCTCCATATGCTCCTCTGCCATCCTCCGCAGCATACACATTTTTTCTCTCGTGTCCTCATTGCTATAAGGAATCCTTGCCACAATGCGGGCAATGTAATCCTGCTCCAGGATCACTGCCGCAGTAGCCGGGAAGTTGATATCGAAGAAATACGCCACATAGGATACCCAGTAATCCATCTTTGTCACCCGATCCGCCGAAAGAATGGATTTTCTCTCCAGACACGTCTGCCATATTTTATTTGAAACGTCCTGTGCACCCACAGTCTCTGCATCTACACCCAACAGTACCTCGATGGGCTCCTCCAGCTTCACCCGGCAGTTATCCAGCTTATCCGCATCACGGATCAACGCCGCCTGCAGATCCGTTTCCGGATCCCCTGTTTTTTCCAGCTGATAATCGCTGTGTCTGGCGATGGCATAGCGGATCACATCGTCCCAGCTGTCCTCCCGGATAAACCGGCGGATCATCATCTTTTCCCCGAACAAAAGTTCCACACCATAGGCCGCGTGATTCATGGTCGTCGGCTCAAAGCTGCCAAACTGTCTCAGCTGTTCAAACCGCCCGATATCATGAAGTAGCGCGATCAATTCCGCCAGGTAAAGCTCCTCCTGCTTTAAACCCATGCGCACGGCAATTTCGTGGGCAGCGTCCACCACTGCATAGGTGTGTACAATCTTTAACTTTATCTTATCATCCTCCCGGTCAAATTCATTTAGGAAGGCATCAAACTGTTTTTTTGCATAGGCTAAGTCAATCATGGCTGTTCCCCTTCTTTCGTTTTTTATCAAACTATTTTGTTCCTGCAAAGATTTTATCCGATATTTTCAAAATCAGATCATTCTGTTTACATGACGGTGACTTTCTCATACGCCAGTCTCGGAAACTCATCCTCTTCCACATAAATCGTTCCGCAATGGGTAAAACCCAGCTTTTTCAAAAGATTCTGCATGACCGTATTTTTCCCGTGTGTATCGATCCGCAGATGTCCACACTGCGAGAAAGCCCAATCCAGGCAAAACTTTCCCGTTCCCTTCACAGAACCATCCGCGGCAATGCGATGAACCACACCGTAGCAGGAAGTATCCAGCCACTCTCCATCTTCAATATGGTGATAGGTGGGTTCTATATCCTCACCCGCCGTATAGAAAAAGGTGCCTACGATTCGCCCTTCGTGCTCACACACATAACTGTTTCCATTCTGAATGTCCCGGTGGATCAGCTCCTCTGGCGGCCAGTTGGTGGGGCCCCACTGATCCGGGTTTCCATGCTGTGCCATAAACTGCCTGGCATGGGCATATATTTCCATTACCCGCGCAAAATCTGCCTCGGTAGTATGTCGTAT
Source organism: Lachnospiraceae bacterium (assembly GCA_016301965.1). Taxonomy (GTDB): domain Bacteria; phylum Bacillota; class Clostridia; order Lachnospirales; family Lachnospiraceae; genus UBA11957. The sequence continues at coordinate 3,065 of JAEDOO010000124.1, forward strand.
CTCCATCTTTATTTTCCCCTCTTATAAGTTCAGAATCTGCAGCAGTTCCCGGGAAACTCCGTTTCCGTTATCATATACATTCACATACGCATCATTTCCCGTTCGCTCCCGAAACGCCGGATAGAGGAATCCACATGCGGGATTCCCCGGTTCATACTCCCCCTCCAGCGGACTTAAAGTACAGATCAGATACGTATAAACCTCTTCCGATCCTTCCATCCATTCCTTATCCTGACCCTTAACCTGAATGTCATACTGACCATAATAAACAAAGCAGGCAAAAGGATGACCCGTCCTGACATTCTCTCCCACCAGTTCATAAAAGATATCCAGAAACGCATCATTTTTTAATCCGGATTCCTTGATACCATCCAACAGCTGCCAGATACTCCCCGGTGTTCTGCTGCCTTTCGGGATGTTATATGCCTTTAGTTCCTTGTTTGTTTCCGACAATAACATTACCTTGGCATGATTCAAATGCTTTGTTTTCTCTGCCGGGGACAATTTCAGAAAATGTGTATTAAAAGTCCCGTCCACATATCCTTCTTCATCAAAATACGCGCCTGCGATTCGTGACACAGACGATCTGGCCGGAGTCATCCGACGGGTCAGCTCCAGCATATCTTCACGGTTGATCATGGTTTGTTCTCCATTATTTTTTCTATCTGTTTCGAAACTTTATTCAACATCCAAACACCATTCTGCACCTTGTCAGCTGTCAGCTATGCTTTATACTCCTCCAGCAGATCTCTGATCAGATACTGGATAAATTCCTTGCATTTTCCACATCCCGTGCCGAAACGAAGCTTCTTTTCCACATCTTCGTAAGACTTAGCCCCATTTTTTATGGCATCTTCGATCATGCCATAGGTGATATTTTTGCAGTGACATGCTGTTTTTTCTCTTTTCATTTTGCCTAACCTCTGCTTTTCCTTCCTCTTACTCAAAATAGACTTCTCTCATACATTTCATTTTCTGATGAATTTATGCTTCCACAGCATCCTCATCCGGCGCCTGTCCATCATGCGCCGCCCATTTACATTCCGTCAATTCCATATGAGTAAACACAGCTTTAAACGAAGACTCCTCCGGGCTGCAGGCATATATGCCGAATTGAATTTCATCCGCAGCCTTCCACATATGACAGATGCGCATCTGTTTATACGTTATACCATCCTCTGAACATTCGATACAGTAATCATCCTCCCGCCTGCTGAATCTGTACCACATGGCTTTGATGTCCGCATTGATCTCTGTGGTTGCCCAGTCTGAATAACCCATGTTGGTGGCTACACTTCCCAGATGCTGAAAGCTTTCGTTTTCGTATTCGATCGATCCCTTCAGCCAGTTTTCGCTGTCCAAGTACATCACCACGCCGCACTGATCAAATCGATGCTTGCTGGCAAATTCTGTTTTTACAGCAAAAGAAAAATATTTTTCCGCTGTGCGTATCTGCAGCACCGGCGCATTGTCATTTCGAAAGTGATAATAGGTTCTCTGCCATAAATCCGTATGCGGTTCTGTGATGATTTCTATACGTTCATCCTCGATTTTGTATTCCTTGGCTTCTCTGGTCCATTTCCATTGTTCTTTATTTATCTTCAATTTTCTCCCTCCAAAATATTTCTGTTGTATCTGTTCAGTATCTTTACAGATATCATTCACAAACCCATGAAAATCGGCTACGCCCATGGAGTTTGCTCACACCTGAATCATGCTTTTGCGTCTTCATCAACAAGTGATTCGGCCTATTCTCAACAGTTACGTCTGCTCAATATATATCCAGTATAACACAGTCTGGAAAAGTATCGTAAAGAAATACGTTTTTCCTATACATAACCGCGCAAAATCCGTCCTCTGAACTCTTGCAGCTTTTGTTATCCAAAGGTACCACGTTACTGTTCGCTGGCAAGCCAGTAATCAGTAGCGGTACCACTTCCTGTGTAGGATAAAGCACCCGCTGTTATCTTGACAATCATACGTACCTGCTATATACTGAACCTTGTTAAAAGACATATACACATTCGCTGGGGGAGCCGTCTGGCTGAGAAATCCACAGGATTGACCCTTATTACCTGATCCGGATCATGCCGGCGTAGGGAAGCACACCA
>JAEDOO010000125.1 GCA_016301965.1 Lachnospiraceae bacterium
AATAAAAGATAATTTTGAGAAAATCGAGGAAAAACATATGATCAAGTTTAATGTGCCCCCTTTTACGGGCAAAGAACTGGACTATATAAAAGATGCTGTTGCATCCTGCAAAATCAGCGGGGACGGCAAATATACGAAGCAGTGTAATGCCTGGATAGAAGAAAAGACAGGTACAGCCAAGGCTCTTTTGACCACATCCTGTACCCATGCCACAGAGATGGCAGCTCTTTTGGCAGATATTCAGCCGGGTGATGAGGTGATCATGCCGGCTTATACCTTTGTGTCTACGGCAGATGCTTTTGTTCTGCGGGGCGCAACGGTAGTGTTTGTGGATATTCGGCCGGATACTATGAATATAGATGAGACGAAAATCGAGGATGCCATCACAGAGAAGACAAAAGCCATTGTTCCCGTGCATTATGCTGGTGTGTCCTGCGAGATGGATACGATCATGGATATTGCACAACGTCATGGGTTGCTTGTGATTGAAGATGCCGCTCAGGGTGTGATGTCTTCTTACAAAGGGAAAGCTTTGGGTGCCATAGGTGATTATGGCTGCTATAGTTTTCATGAGACCAAAAATTACAGCATGGGTGAAGGCGGCTGTATTCTGATCAAGGACAAAGAAAAAGCCGAGGAAGCAGAGATTATTCGTGAGAAAGGTACCAACCGGAGTAAATTTTTCCGGGGACAGATCGATAAATACACCTGGGTGGATAAAGGTTCTTCTTATCTCCCGAGTGATATGAATGCAGCTTATCTGTGGGCACAGCTGGAGCTGGCAGAAAAGATCAATGCAGATCGTATGCACAGCTGGAATCTGTATTACGATATGCTGAAACCTCTGCAGGAGGAGGGAAAGATTGCGCTTCCGTATATTCCGGCAGAATGTGAGCATAATGCCCATATGTTTTATTTGAAAGCCAGAGATCTGGAAGAAAGAACGGCCCTGATCCATCATCTTAAAGAGGATGGTATTGGCGCAGTCTTTCACTATATTCCCCTGCATACAGCGCCAGCCGGTCTGAAATTTGGCCGTTTCCATGGAGAAGATGTGTATACAACAAAGGAAAGCGAGCGTCTGGTGCGTCTGCCCATGTACTATCATTTGACGGAAGAAGATATACGGTCGGTGGCAGACAGTATTTGGCGTTTTTACGAGAAAAGATAAAATCGGCAGGATGCTGTAAGGTATCGGTCGGATGGAGGAAACAAAAATGATTTCGGTAGTAATACCATGTTATAAATCAAGCCAGACCATTCGCAAAGTGGTGGAGATGACGGCGCAGGAACTGGAAGATCTGGGGTATCCTGAATATGAGTTTGTACTGGTAGATGACTGTTCTCCGGATAGTGGAGAAACAGCAAAAGAACTGAAGCAGTTAAGCCAGGATCACAGCTTTGTGCGTTCTGTTTTGTTGGCTAAGAATGCCGGACAGCACAATGCTTTGATGGCCGCCTTGAATTATGCCCAAGGGGATATCCTGATCGGTATGGATGATGATATGCAGACCCATCCCTCCCAGATCCGCTATCTTCTGGAAGAGTTCCATAAGGGATATGATATCGTATATGGCTATTATCCCGAGAAAAAACACAGTGGTTTCAGAAATCTGGGCAGTTATATTAACTATATGTCGGTGCGTATCCTGATCGGAAAGCCCAAGGAGCTGAAAACCTCCAGTTTCTGGGTGATCCGAAAGTTTGTGCGGGACGCGGTGATTGAATATAAGAATCCATACGCATATCTGCAGGGATTGTTCTTGCGGACTACCAGAAATATTAGCTGTATTCCTATTCAGCATTTTGAAAGAGAGGTGGGGACTTCCGGATATACATTCTCCAAACTGATCAGGCTCTGGTCAAATATTATGGGTTTTTCGGTAGTTCCTCTTCGAATGGCGACCTGGCTGGGAGGATTCTTTGCCGTGGCAGGTATTATCGGAGCAATTGTTGTTCTGATTCGAAAACTGATGATTCCCACCATGGCCATGGGTTGGCCGTCTATGATGGTGGCCATTTGTTTTTTCTCTGGTGTAAACCTGATGGTACTGGGACTTGTGGGTGAGTATGTTGGACGAATGTTTCTTGGACTCAACCGTGAACCACAATATGTGGTTCGGGAAGTAGTCGAAGGAAAGGAGGATAAAAAGCTATGAAAAAACTGATGATCATGGGTGCGGGCATTTACCAGGTACCGTTGATCAAAACGGCAAAAAAGATGGGGATTCATACCATCGTGGTCAGCATTCCGGGGAAGTACCCGGGATTTGCTCTGGCAGATCAGATCTGCTATGAAAATACAGTGGATTACGAAGCTGTGCTGAAAGTGGCACGAGAGGAACAGATAGATGGTATTGTGACTGCGGGAACAGACGTGGCAGTGATCACCATCGGTAAAGTATGCGATGCCTTGGGATTGAAGGGACTTAGCTTTGAAGCTGCCCAGATCGCCTCCAATAAGCTGGAAATGAAAGAACGGTATGAAGCTTTCGGGGTGCGTACGGCAAGATTCCGTCTGGTGAAACTGGATGGATCCGATCTGAGGGACAAGGCGGCAGACCTTTCTTTTCCACTGATTTTTAAAGCTGTGGATTCTTCCGGAAGCCGCGGTATTCGACGGGTGGACAGTGAGGAGGAATTTGAAGATACCCTGGCTTATGTGGCAGAAAGTACACATAAAGATTATTTTCTTGTGGAAGAGTTTATCGAGGGGGAGGAGTTTGGCGCACAGGCTTTTGTACAGGACGGCAATGTGGAATTTATTCTTCCTCATGGCGATTTTGTGTTCCATGGTGATACAGGTGTGCCGGTGGGCCATTTTGCCCCCTATGATCTTCCCGAAGAAGTGGTGGCGGACTGTAAGGAGCAGCTTGTAAAAGCTGTCAGTGCCATGGGACTTGACAATTGCGCGATCAATGCCGATTTTATTTTGAAAGATGGTAAAACCTATGTCCTTGAATTGGGAGGACGCTCCGGAGCAACTTGTCTGGCAGAACTGGTATCGATTTATTATGGATTTGATTATTATGAAAAACTGATTCGTGTGGCCATGGGAGAGAAGGTCTCTTTTGAGAGCGATATGGCTGTCCCAAATGTGAGCAAACTTTTGATGAGTGATAAAGATGGCGTTATTTTGTCTCAGACTAATGACAATGCACCATCCGATGATCTGCTGGATGTGCAGTTTGATTATCAGCCGGGGGATTTTGTTCATGCGTTCCATGTGGGTCCGCATCGCATTGGTCATGTGATCACTAAAGGAAATACTCTTGCAGAGGCAGAGAAGACTTTGGAACAGGCTATGCAAAAGGTCCATATTGTTGTGCAGGAGAAAACGGAAAACTGTTGATGAAAAGTATCAGATTGTGTATAGTGATTCCCTGCTACAATGAGGAGGAAGTGCTGCCGCTGACGGCTCCTATGTTCAGAGAAGAACTTCAACGATTAATGGAGGATACCCAGGTGTCCTCTGACAGCCGGATCCTGTTCGTGGATGACGGCAGCAGTGACAGAACCTGGGAACTCATACAAAATCTGGCCAGCCAGGATCAGTGCTTTATGGGGATACGTCAGAGTCGTAACCGTGGACATCAGAGTTCTGTTCTGGCAGGGTTGATGGAGGCCATGCCGGATTTTGACATCACGATCTCCATAGACTGTGACGGTCAGGACGACCTGCATGCCATGGAAGAGATGGTAAAGGCCTATGAAAAAGGCTGTGAGGTGGTCTATGGTGTGCGCAGCGACAGAAGCTCGGACAGTGTGTTTAAGCGTGGTACTGCCCAGGGATTTTATCGTTTTATGAAGCTTCTAGGTGCGGATGTGGTATATAATCATGCGGATTACCGCCTGGTTTCTTCTAAGGTACTGCGGGAATTTGCCAATTTTGAGGAGGTGAATCTTTTCCTCAGGGGGATGATTCCTCTGGTAGGCTTTCCCAGTACCTGCGTGTATTATGAACGGCATGAGCGTCTGGCGGGAAAAAGTCATTACCCGCTGAAAAAAATGCTGAAGCTGGCCTTTGACGGAATCACTTCACTTAGCGTAAAACCTATTCGTATGATCACGGGTCTGGGGATTTTGGTAGCTCTTGTCAGTTTTATCGGTGTGATCTGGTCAGTCGTGGAATTTTTTCTGGGACAGACGGTCAGCGGCTGGGCCAGTACGACAAGCATTATTTGTCTTGTCAGCGGTGTGCAGCTGATTTCCCTGGGAGTGATCGGTGAGTATATCGGAAAGATCTATCTGGAAACCAAGAAGAGGCCAAGATATATTATCAGTGAGCGGACAGAGAATGCACAGACACCCCGGGAAAAACCGCAGATATAAAATAAGAAATGTGTAAAAGCGTGTGTTTTTTTGAAAGAACACACGCTATTTTTTGCATGAGAAATAGACAACTTTCAAAGTGCATGGTATAATCATAAACGGTAAATACTGTTTATTTATAATATATCAAGGAGGACATATTACCAATGGCAAGAAAAATGAAAACCATGGATGGTAACCACGCTGCAGCGCATGCTTCCTATGCTTACAGTGATGTTGCCGCTATCTTCCCGATCACTCCTTCTTCTGTAATGGCTGAAGCTACAGATGAATGGGCTACTCAGGGAAGAAAGAACATTTTCGGTCAGGAAGTTCAGGTTACAGAGATGCAGTCTGAGGCTGGTGCAGCAGGTGCTGTTCACGGATCTCTGTCCGCTGGTGCTCTGACCACTACCTACACAGCTTCTCAGGGTCTTCTGCTGATGATCCCGAACCTGTACAAGATCGCAGGTGAGCAGCTTCCGGGTGTGTTCAATGTATCTGCTCGTGCTATCGCAAGCCACGCTCTTTCTATCTTCGGTGATCACTCCGACGTTTACGCCTGCCGTCAGACTGGTGCAGCTATGCTGTGTGAGTCTTCCGTACAGGAAGTAATGGACCTGACTCCGGTAGCTCACTGCGCAGCTATCAAGGGCCGCATCCCGTTCATCAACTTCTTTGACGGTTTCCGTACATCCCACGAGATCCAGAAGATCGAGACATGGGATTACGAAGATCTGGCTGATATGGTAGATATGGACGCTGTTCAGGCTTTCCGTGAGCATGCTCTGAATCCGAATCATCCGTGCCAGAGAGGTTCCGCTCAGAACCCGGATATCTTCTTCCAGG
>JAEDOO010000126.1 GCA_016301965.1 Lachnospiraceae bacterium
GAAAACAGCACTTCCGCCCCTTTCACAGCTGTGTAGTTTTTCACCAGTTCCTGCAGCATCTTCGTAATTCCTTGCAAAAAAATCTCCGGCTCCCGTTCTCCTCGTTCAACTTCTTTTAACTGGTATTCCCACTCTGCCGTAAGGAGCGGAGACTGTAGCTCCTCCGGAAGTACCGTAATCAGGGAAACTGCCGTATTGGTTGGAATCAGATGCGTGGTTTTTTTCGTCTTCTTTCTTTCCAAAAATCCGGCAGATACCAGTTTTTCCAAAATAGCAGCACGGGTAGCCGGTGTCCCCAGGCCTTTACGCTCCGCATCCTCCGGCATATCTTTCTCACCAGCACTTTCCATGGCTGCCAGCAGGCTGTCCTCTGTAAAACGGCCTGGCGGTGATGTTTTTCCTTCATGCATTGCAGCTGAAGTAACAGGAATTGATGTACCCTCTGTGAGATCCGGAAAACTCTGATTATCTCTTTCTTTTTCCGCCTTTTCCGAATTTTTCAAAGAAACACGATATCTGGCATCAAGGATTTTCCATCCCGGGGCTTTGGTCTCCTTCCCTTTTGCCGTAAAAGTCTGTCCGGCGCATTCCATTGTCACAATTGTTTCTGCATACTCATATGGATCACCGACCGCACATAAGAACCTCAAGGAAATAAGTTCCAGAATAGACCTTTCTCCCAGGGGAAGATCTTCTGGCTGTTTCTCTCCTATATTCTTTGTCGGTATAATCGCATGGTGGTCAGTCACTTTCTTATCATTGATCACCTGTGCCATTTTGGGTACTATGGGTAAACCCAAAGCAAAAGGCATGGCATCAGCTGTTATCTTTACCAGTTCCGACAGGCCCTCCGCCATGTCATAAGTCAGGTACCGGCTGTCTGTTCTTGGGTAGGTACACAGCTTTTTCTCATAAAGGCTCTGCAGATAGTCCAGCGTCTGCTGGGCTGTGTAGCCTAACGTCCGGTTCGCTTCTCTCTGTAAAGTCGTAAGATCATACAAGGCAGGAGGTTTTTCCACCTTTATTTTTTTCTCTGTCTTTTGGATTATGGCAGCTGCACCGCTGCAGCGCTCCATAAGTTTCTGTGCTTCCTCTTTCTCCTTCATCTTCACACTGGTCACAGAATAATCCCCCATATCCAATATCACCGTATAAAATGGTTCTGGCCGGAATGCATCTATCTCTGCTTCCCTTTTTACCACCATGGCCAAAGTAGGTGACATCACACGTCCTATATTTAACTTTTTCCGGTACAGTACGGAAAAAAGCCTTGTAGCATTGATACCCACCAGCCAGTCTGCCTTATTCCTGCACTGCGCCGCATAGTGCAGGCCATCATAATCACTTCCTAGATGCAGGTTTGCAAAACCCTTTCTGATTGCTTCATCCTCCATGGAAGAAAGCCACAACCGTTTCATAGGTTTCCTGCACCCGGACATCTGATAAACACCTCTAAAAATCGCTTCCCCTTCCCTTCCGGCATCACATGCATTGATCACTGCCGAGATATCAGAGGCATTCATCAGTCTCTTTAAAATATCAAACTGTTTTTTCTTATCAGGGTCAACGAAATACTGCCATTTTTCCGGGATGATCGGTAAATCATCATATTTCCATTTTACATATCTGGCATCATATGTTTCTGCATTGGCAAGACCGATTAAATGGCCGATACACCAGCTTACCCGATACCCATTCCCTTCCAGATATCCGTCTTTCCTTCCATCTGCCCCGATCACAGCAGCAATACTCTGGGCCACTGACGGTTTTTCAGCAATTACTAATTCCATTCTGCGTCTCCTTTCACCAAAGAAGGCAGCCGTTTCCGACCGCCTTTCTCGTTACTGATTACATTGCAAGTTCAGGAGTTAATTTCGTTCTCTGTCCAGAATTCCTCTCAGCAGTTTTGCTTTGTTCTTTCTTTTCTGCCAGAAGCCCCAAAACACTTTTGGGATCTGAAACCCTTTCAGCAGATTTTTCTTTTTCCATCCGCTCCTGTCTGGCCTGTGCATTTTCCAGAATACAGGCCTCCCTGTCGTAATACTGGACTTTATCCGACAACAGATCCTCCTGTGAGACTTCCGTTTCATTCACCGACCTTACCATCTCCTGAAGCACAGAAAGCTCCATCTGTGCAGATACCGGTACAAGCAGTGTTTCGTGGATTGAAGAAGGAAGAACATAGAAATCACTTCCTATAGCCTTCCCAACAGATTTCATTAATTCTTCATTCACAACCAACGAAGCACCGTTCATCCTGTCCTGATTGGTGAGGCAATACATAGGTACCTCCTGCATCTGGAATTCTGCCGTATTTTCAGTTTGGACATTCATTCCCAGATCAGCTGTCTCCTGTTCGTCCAATAAATTCCTAGGTTCTTCTCCAAATAACAGGCTTGTCATCATATCATCTATTTTACTCAGTATCGGCTTGCGTCCCATATCCGCATCCGCTGCCAATGCATCAGCATGCAGCTGCTCTATTGGGATATCCCATTCCGCAAATATCTGTGGAGTTACTGCAGCTCCCCCAATCTCTTCCTCGTTTTCAAAAAGATTTATATAATATACCGCTGCAAAATCTCCCTGCATCGTGAAAACTACATTTTTCAGGCGTTCTTCGTTTTTCTCCGGATCACAGAGACGGATCTGAAGTTTGTCTTTCACATAACCATAATCCATCAGAGAATCCACATCAAATCCTAATTCCTGATCATTGTGTTCCACCCGTGCAGCTGCTACATTCTCCATAATCCCTTCCACAGATATCTGCCCGTTTTGGTATTCCTCATAGTAGCCATCCAGATAAATGTTAGGGGACATCCTCTCTTCTTCTTTCCTGATCAAAACCCCGGTCAAAATGAGATCGTTATTCTTTGCCTTAGTTATTAAATCCACCTGCGCTCCCTGATAATCCGCAGGTAAATAGTCCCTGATATTTTCTTTCACATAATCAAAAAACTCATTTCTGTCCATCATAGGTCATTCCTCCTTCTTTCTTCTGTTCTGCTAATCTCTGATAAGCCTGCATGCGCACGAAGTATCCTTTCCCACTTTTTGCCTTTTGCTGTTCTAAGGTCACTCCATCAGCAAAAATGTCTGTCTTCCTATTCGGGTTTCTCATGTTCGTATCCTCCTTGATCTATGATTTCTTTCAAAACTATAAAAGGATGCCATTACAGCATCCCTTTATAGGAATTAATGATTATACGTTTTTCTTTCTCTTTTTCAGAAGAACCGCAATGCAGCACACTGCACCTGCCATCAGCGCAGCCAATGGAAGGATCGGTGTATTATCACCTGTTTTTGGTGCATTTGTCGTTGTTGCCTCCTGATGATCCAGTACCTCCGGAAGAACCGGGGCTTCCTCATTTTCCAGGTTCATCTTCACTTCGATAACCGGTGTCGTGTCATCTGCATAATGGAACACAATCTCATGTTTCGTATCATCCAGCTTATATCCATCCAGAGTTTTGGTCTCTACCAGATAATACTTGAATTCTGCATCATATTTCCCATTTTTATATGAAGCGATCTCATAAAGGCTGCTCTCCGCATGACCGGCAGAATCTGTCTTCAATGTTTCAAGGACTTTGTCTTTGCTGTCACGGATTTCAAACTCAACACCTTTTAGCGGTTTTCCGGTCTCCTTATCGGTCTTATTCAGGATAATCTTCCCTTTGGCAGTGTCATCCTTCATCTGTACTGTCTGAATTTCCCCGGAATCCACTATCTGGAAAACAACATCTTCTGTCAGCACATACCCTTTCGGGGCACGTTCCTCACGCAGCTTATACTGGCCAACTGGCAGCTTCTCTACATAATGGGGTTCTGTTCCGGATGTCCAGCTTTCCACCACCTGATCATTCTCATCAAGAATCATCAGCTTTGCGCCTGGAATTTCTTCGGTCCCGGTAATATCTGTCTTGCTGATCTTTACTTTCGTAACGTCATCCCGCATCGTGTGTTTCTGTATGTCAGCTGTGTTCTCGATTACAAAATCAATACTTTCTGCCGTCACATAGCCATCCGCCGGTTTTGTTTCTATCAGGGCATAAGATTTTCCAACAGTCAGCTCTTTGATGACATGAGGCTCATTGCCGGATACCCATTCATCCACAAGATCACCGTTTACATCAATGACCCGAAGATGGGCTCCCGGAAGTTCCTTGCTGGTCGTAAGATCTGCTTTTGTCAGTTCCACTGTCGTAGGCTCATTCTCAAAAACGAAATCATAGGAAACACTCTCTTCCAAAGCACCCTGGTATTCAAAAGTGAATTCCTGTTTCTCATCTGTCGTTACAAATCCGTCCGGTGCGGCCAGTTCCTGAATATAATATTTTCCATCAACCGGAAGATCTGCCGTAAAGGTAATTTCTCCCTTATCATCCGTAACCCTGCGTTCAATCATCGTATCCGCCGTGACTAATACTGTCCCGCTAGCAGCTTTGATATCTTCTGCTGTAAACAGGCCGAAAACACCGCCTTTCAGAACACGTTCACTGCCTTTTTCTTTCTTCAATACATGGATCATCGCTTTCTGACGCGCATTCTGCCATGCCTCGCTGTAGGTCACAATCGGAGTATCCTGGTCGCGGTAACTCAAATCTACATAGCGCGGTTCCCCGTCCAGCACATATCCATGAGCCGTTTTTACTTCTTTTACATAGTATTTTCCTACCGGAAGATCTCCCGCCTGTGCAATTCCATTGGTGTCCGTTGTGATCGTTGCTACCAGTTCATCTGCTTTATAGTAATCCTCACTGACACCATCAGCTGCTTTAATGTCTTCAGCAGAGTACACTTCAAATGTCACCTCTGTCAGACTGCCGGACACATATTCAAACAGATGCTCCAGAGTTCCTTTGGCATTGTCCAGCATCGTTACTTTATCAAGGAATTCACCCTCTTTGTTGATAATCAATAACGCTGTCGGCACATCGTCTTTCATTTCCACCTTCTGCATTTCTGTGGTATCCGCAACGGTAAATTCCACCTCTTCCGCTTTCAGGTAGCCATACGGGGCAAATTCTTCCCGTAAAATGTAAGTCTCACCCACATGCAGCCGTTTGATCACATGCGGTTCCTCCTTTACAGAAGTCCAGGTATCCACGATATTCTTATCCTTATCAAGCAC
>JAEDOO010000127.1 GCA_016301965.1 Lachnospiraceae bacterium
CACGGTGCTTTCACCATCTAATATATCAATCTTTTTATTCGGCCATCAGATTTTTCTGCATCCCCAGCTTATGTCTCTCCACATAACCGGTCAGCATCAGCGTCAGCGCACCATCTCCGGTAACATTGCAGGCTGTACCAAAGCTGTCCTGCAGAGCAAAGATGGTCAGCATCAGGGCAGTACCACTCTCATCAAAGCCGAGAACACCAGTGATCAGACCCAGAGAAGCCATAACCGTGCCGCCCGGAACACCCGGAGCACCAATAGCAAAAATCCCCAGAAGCAGGCAGAACAGAATCATCTGTCCCACAGACGGGATATGACCATACAGGATCTTGGATACGATCATGACAAAGAATACCTCTGTAAGTACGGAACCGCACAGATGAATATTGGCAAACAGCGGGATACCAAAATCCACCATGTCATCCCTCAGCGTGGGCTCAGATTTCTTTGCGCACTGAAGAGCTACTGCCAGTGTGGCTGCAGAAGACATGGTACCCACGGCTGTCAGATAGGCTGAACCATAGTTTCGAAGCACATTCAGCGGATTCTTTCCGGCATAAACACCGGCAATACCGTACAGAAGAGCCAGCCAGACATAATGACCGATCATAACGATCACTACCACCAGAATAAATACCGGCAGCTGCTTTGTGATGGTGCCCTCATAGGACAGACAGCAGAAGGTGAAGCCGATAAAGATAGGCAGCAGCGGAATAACGATCTTGGTTACGATCTCCAGAACGATCTTCTGAAATTCATCCAGAACCTCTGTGATCACTTTTGCCTTGGTCCAGGTAGCGGCCAGCCCCAACAGCATGGAGAATACCAGCGCACTCATCACCGGCATGATCTGCGGAATATTCAGCTGGAATACCACTTCCGGCAGTGCTTTCAGACCTTCAACCTCAGACACGATAGAAATATGCGGGATCAGAATATAACCGCTGGCACAGGCAAAAAATGCTGCGCCAATAGATGAAACATAAGCAATAGAAACAGCGATGCCCAGCAGACGGGATGCATTGTTGCCCAGTTTCGTAATAGAGGGAGCAATAAATCCGATGATGATCAGCGGAACACAGAATACGATCAGCTGATTCAAAACATACTTGACGGTAACGACAAAGTTCATCGCTACTTCCGGAAGATACTGTCCCAGAAGGATACCGAGGGCGGCACAGATCAAAAGCCGCATCGGCAGACTGCTTAGAAATTTTTTCATAGTTTTCTTTTCCTCTCTTTTGTGCAATACAGGTATTCTACCATGTCCGTATAAAATAATCTACGAAATCTGCAAAATATTGCAAAATCATTGTTTATCAGCATCGTGCATGTATTGACTATAACTTTTATTCATTATATTTTACGGTTCTGTGTTCAGCCTTATGGTTATATGTTCTGACAATATCGCAGGATGCAGCAAAATCTGTCTTCTCCTCATCCGTCAACGGAAGTTCAAGGATCATTTCCACACCCTTCTTTCCGATAATCGCAGGTACACCCGCCATCAGATCTTCCTGCCCATACTGCCCCTCCAAAAGAGCAGATACCGGAAATACCCGATGCTCATCATAGAGAACCGCCTTACACAGATCTGCCAGTGCAGTACCGATGCCAAATTCCGTTGACCCTTTGCCGATCACGATCTCCATGCCGATCTGATGTGTGCGCTCCTCCAGAACTTCCCGTGTAATACTGCCAAAACGTTCCGGACACTCCGTCTGCAGCCGTTCAAGGCTCTCACCACCAATACGGACCTGAGATATGGGCACGATGGAAGAATCTCCGTGTTCACCCATGGCATAACAGGTGATGCTTTTCATATCCACTGACGTCATCTCACTGATGGTCCGGCGAAGTCTTGCCGTATCCAGTGAAGTGCCGGTGCCAAAGATCTTCTTAGCCGGATACTCATAGTGTATACGGAAATAATTAGCCACTACATCACAGGGATTGGAAATAGAAATAATGATGCCCTGAAAACGAGTCTTTCTCATCTTTGCAATGACCTGATCCATAATATCGATGGTCACATCCAGAAGATCAAGTCTTGTCTGCCCCGGTTTTCGGGAAACACCCACCGCATTGACCAGAATATCTGCATCGTCCATATCCTCATAATCACCAGCTCGGACAATGGTCTGTCTAGGCATAAAGGCGGTGGCATCCGCCACATCTTTTGCCTGAGAAGCTGCTTTTTCTTCCAGAATATCGATCAGTACGATTTCATCGCATATGCCGCTGGCTGCCAGCTGCAGAGCACACAGAGAACCTACATGTCCGGCACCAAGAATCACAATTTTACTCATTTCCATATCCTCATTTCTTTATTATGTACATTTTTCGTATCTGTCCTGTACTATCATACATATATTTCGAAAACTCTTAATCATCGACCCTTCCGCTGAAAAAGCCATACCCTTCTGAATTTATGTCTGACAACCTGCGCATTGCGCATTTTGATTTCTTATAACAAACACCTTTTCTGTCAGAGCAATGCTTGATCCTCTGCGGTTTCGATTTTTCTGTTTTGTCATTTAAGGATGGCCTTTCAATTGCTTTACATCATTGCAAAAAAAATCGAACACAGCAGTCCTTGTGGTATAATAGTACAGGAACATGAAATCCTATCTATTACAATATACCACAGGAGGATTGCTATGGAACATACATTTCAGGGAAAAACTGCACTGATCACCGGAGCCGGAAGCGGTATCGGACGGGCTATTGCCCTTAAATTTTCCAGTTACGGTATCCGTGCTCTTCTGGTGGGCCGTAAGAAAGAACGATTACTGGAGACTGCCGAGCTGATTCAGAAACAGGGCGGTGAAGCCTTTGTTTTCGCCGGAGATATCACAGATACCGACTTTATCCGGGCCTGCGTAGAAGAAGCCATTCACCGCACCGGCCAGCTGGATGTGCTGGTAAACAATGCGGGAATGGCTCTAAACTGTCCTTTTGAAAAAGTGACTGAAAAAGAATACGATGCGATCTTCGCGCTGAATGCCCGGGCTCCCTTCTTTCTCTGTCAGGAAGCGCTGCCCTGGCTTCGTCAATCAGACTGTGCCACTATCCTGAACATCGCTTCTGTCACCGGACACAAGGGCTATGTACAGCAAAGCGCATACACAGCATCCAAACACGCGCTGGTCGGTTTTTCCAAAACCTTGGCTGCGGAGCTTTACAAAGAAAACATCCGTGTCCATGTCATCAGCCCCGGCGGAGTTTATACAGACATGGTTGCTATAGCCCGTCCGGATCTTTCTCCGGAAGGCATGATTCTGGCCGAGGATATCGCCGATATCGCCGCTTTCTACCTGGAACACCGTTTTACCAATGCCGTTGTAGATGAAATCTGTGTTCACCGGGTAGGGAAAACACCTTTTCTATAGTAGTAGGTGTTGTCGCAGGCTGATTTCTGTAAATCAGCCTGCAAAAGGCAGCATTTCAAAGTAATCCTCGTCCCTTATCCCATCAACATACTTGATCCACTCGTTCTCTTCATCTGAAGTAAAAGTAAACTCTCCATTCTCTCCCGTGTCCAGCACAGAAAAATACATGGTTTTCGTATTGTCCGTACCAGTTATACGAATTACCGTACCAGGACTGAGTGTGGTCTCTTCTCCATTAAGTATGACCGGCAGATCTTTTGTCACGGTCAATTTCTGATAATTGCTGTATATACGGATAGGGTAAATATTCGTCGTATCTGTCAGCGAGCCGTCGTCATTCAGCATATAATCTGCCAGTGCCGTATATGTGCCAAACAGATCCACCGACATCGCCATGGTGATTTCATTCTTCGACAGACAGGAACCGTCCACGATGATGTTGTCTATGGACTCTCCTATTTTCTCTGCGCTTCCATTGGTGATGTCGTATACAGACATTCTGAAATCATCCGAACCAAGATTGCAGGTTGTCAGCATAAACATTTTCCCATCATCCTTGCGCACAAAATAATTGTCCGCCATATCCACCGTATCCGGGATATCCGAAGTATTCCCGCCCACATGAAGGGTTATCTTCTGGGGATAATACTCTTCATCTCCGACCTGTTCCAGCCACACTTCTGTCGGTTCTTCGTTATCCTGCAAATAAAGGAATGTTCTATTATATGCACCTGCACAGGCAATTCCCGGTGTTCTCAGCGGAAGGGCATCCGTATTAAGTAATTCCACCACCTCATTATAAGGTACAGTAATCATATCCTCAGAAAGATAATTGTCCGTACCGCAAAGAAGCTCAATACCGGCCGCATCCAGATACCACACAGGATCATCCCAGAATCCTTCGCCTGTCCGGTCTTTATATGCCATTTTCAATTTTTCTACAAAAGTATCCGGATCTTTCCCCAGTTCAGCAAGAGACACCTCATTTCCGCTTTCCAC
Source organism: Lachnospiraceae bacterium (assembly GCA_016301965.1). Taxonomy (GTDB): domain Bacteria; phylum Bacillota; class Clostridia; order Lachnospirales; family Lachnospiraceae; genus UBA11957. The sequence continues at coordinate 4,398 of JAEDOO010000127.1, forward strand.
ATCATATGTACGGCCTTCATAATTACAGGTAAACGCACCTCCTCCATACAGAGTATCACTCGCCAAAACGCTGATCATCTTTTCATCCGCTCTTCCGGTAAGGAGATTATGTCTTGCAAAATATCCATAAAAATCATCACGATCCTTTTCTTTCTCGACCTTATCGCTCAGATCCGCATATTCCTGCTTTGCAGCACTCTCTCTTTCCTGCATCCACCGCCGCAGCGTCAGATTGGCCTTTGCATATCTGTCTCCTCTGAACTCCATATCATAATATTCCATGTTGACCGTCGGGACATTCACGTCATCCTCTACGCTCTGTAGAGTCATGTGGGTCAGAACCGCGTCATCTTCACCGGCACCGGACTCTTGCTGCCCCTTTGTTGTATTCTCCAGCCCTTTGACAGGTATGGATGTCTTATTGCCTCCGGAAGCGTTCTCTCCCGATAAGCTGCTGCTCATCTCAGCCTCACTGCTCACCGATTTTACAGGAATGTCTGTACCGGACGACGCGGCTGACCGTGATGATGACGCACCGCATCCTGTCACCAATAATGTCATCCCAAGAAGTAATGCCATCGTTTTTTTCTTCATAATTTCTCCCCCTTTTTGCTTTTATTCTACTATCTCTTACAGAAGAACTCAATGTGAAATTCAGTTTATGCATACATTGACTTATCCCTCTCTCCTATTGTTTGAAAAAAGCAAAACGGCCCACCGACGGGC
>JAEDOO010000011.1 GCA_016301965.1 Lachnospiraceae bacterium
ATTTTTTGCGGCCGCATCAAACTCTTCTTTTTCTTCAAAGGGAACATCCGGCAGGATCAGGCCGTCCATCCCCACCTCGGCAGACCGCTTCATAAACAGCTCTGTACCATAAGAAAATACTACGTTGGCATAGGTCATGAATACCAGCGGTATCTGGCATGTTTTGCGGATCTCTTTCACCATGGTAAAGATCTTATCCGTAGTCACACCGCCGGACAGTGCCCGCAGGTTGGCCCCCTGGATCACCGGTCCCTCTGCCGTGGGATCGGAAAAAGGTATCCCCAGCTCAATAATATCAGCACCGGCCTCTGCCATGGCAAATACCAGCTGTCTTGTCACCTCCAGTGAGGGATCTCCGCAGGTGATAAACGGAATAAACGCCTTGCCTCCCGCAAAGGCTTCTGTAATTCTCTTATTCATGGATATCCTCCCCTCTATAACGGGCGATGGCGGCACAGTCTTTGTCACCGCGGCCCGAAATGGTGATCACAACAATCTGATCTTTGCCCATGGTAGGTACGATTTTTCTCGCATAGGCCACCGCGTGGGCACTTTCAATGGCCGGAATGATACCTTCTGTTCTGGACAGATATTCAAAGGCTTCTACCGCCTCATCATCTGTCACGGGTACATACTCGGCTCGGCCGATATCGTATAGATGCGCATGTTCGGGGCCAATGCCGGGATAGTCCAGTCCGGCAGAAATAGAATATACCGGAGCGATCTGTCCATATTCATCCTGGCAGAAATAGGATTTCATGCCGTGAAAGATTCCCAGCTTTCCGGTGGCAATGGTGGCTGCAGTCTCTGCCGTATTGACACCGCGGCCTGCCGCCTCACAGCCGATCAGGCGTACGTCTTTGTCTTCAATGAAGTGATAGAAGGTGCCGATGGCATTGGAGCCTCCGCCAACACAGGCCAGCACCGCATCCGGCAGGCGGCCTTCTTTCTCCAGAATCTGAGTTTTGATTTCTTTGGAGATTACTGCCTGGAAATCCCTGACGATGGTGGGGAAGGGATGAGGTCCCATGACGGAGCCCAGACAGTAATGGGTATCGGAAATCCGGTTAGTCCATTCCCGCATGGCTTCGGAGACTGCGTCCTTTAAGGTGGCTGTGCCGGTGGTCACCGGAATTACCTCTGCTCCCAGAAGGCGCATACGATACACATTCAGAGCCTGGCGCTTTGTATCCTCTTCCCCCATAAATACCACACACTCCATGCCAAGCAGCGCTGCTGCTGTCGCTGTGGCCACACCGTGCTGCCCGGCACCGGTCTCTGCGATCAGACGGGTTTTCCCCATCTTTTTTGCCAGCAGTGCCTGTCCCAGCACGTTGTTGATCTTGTGGGCGCCGGTATGGTTCAGATCCTCTCTTTTTAAATATACCTTTGCTCCGCCCAGATCTTCGGTCATATGCGCTGCATAGTACAGACGGGACGGGCGCCCTGCGTATTCGTTCAGAAGTTCTGTCAGTTCCCGGTTGAATTCCGGATCGTCTTTGTATTTTGTGTAGGCCTCCTCCAGCTCAATCACGGCATTCATCAGAGTTTCCGGGATGTACTGCCCGCCGTGAATGCCAAATCTTCCCTTTGTCATTATATGTTCCTCCTGTTTGCTGCCGCATTGGCGGCGCATATTATCTGTTATTTCTCACTAGCCGCACTGCCTGACGGATCAGCTGTTCATCTTTTTTCCTGTCAATCTCCACACTGCTGGACAGATCCACCGCCCAGGGCTTCAGCCGTTCTATGGCCTCCGCCATATTTTCGCAGCTTAAGCCTCCGGCCAGAAACCAGGGCCGTCGGATTTTTGGCACCAGGTTCCAGCCAAAGGTCTGGCCACCCCCATAGCCCTGATCCAGCAGTATATAATCTGCCGGACTCTCTAAAGTTTTTTCTATATCTCCTCTGCTGCGAACCTTAAACGCCTTGATCACCGGCTTTTTTGTCTTTTTCTGCAGCCATTGGATCGTCTCCGGTGATTCATTGCCGTGCAGCTGCGCCAGGGCTATAGTTCCCTCATCGGATGATGGCTTCCGGCTGCATCTGTTCTATCTCTTCTACCGTAAGATCATCATTTCGAACCACCCGGATATCCGGCTCTACAGAACCGATCAGCTGATATACGTTATAGGAAAAACTGTCATAATTATCGATCAGCAGTATCATATCAGTCCCTCCTGTGCTTCCTCTATGGCCTTTATCACTGCCATGGATTTGTTTGCGCATTCCTCGTATTCTTTCTGCGGTACACTGTCCGCCACAATACCGGCTCCGGAGCGAATGCATACTTCTCCGTTTTTCTTATAGGCCAGCCGGATGGCTATACATACATCCAGATTTCCGGAGAAATCCAGATAACCGATGGCCCCGCCGTAAATGCCCCGGCGGCTCTGCTCCAACTCCTCGATGATCTCGCAGGCCCTGAATTTCGGTGCTCCCGAAAGGGTTCCCGCAGGCAGGATAGCATCAACTGCATCCAGTGCATCTTTGTCTTTCCGTATCTCCCCGCGAATGGTGGAACCGATATGCATCACGTGAGAATATCTCTCGATGTTCATATATTTTTCCACCTCAACGGTACCGATTTTACTGACCTTGCCCAGATCGTTTCTTCCAAGATCCACCAGCATATTGTGTTCGGCCCGCTCTTTTTCATCCGCCAGAAGTTCTTTTTCCAGCTTTACGTCCTGCTCCTTTGTCTTTCCCCGGGGTCTTGTTCCGGCCAATGGGAAAGTATGCAGTATCTCCTCTTTCAGACTTACCAGTGTTTCCGGCGATGAACCGGCGATCTCGATATCGTCACTGTTAAAATAAAACATGTAAGGCGACGGATTTGTGGCTCTGAGTACACGATACGTATCAAACAGACTTCCTGCTGCCCTGGCTCTGCGGGGATTGGACAGCACCACCTGGAAGATATCCCCCTCCCGGATATACTGCCGGGCCGTTTCTACCATCTCGCAGAACCTTTTCTCCTCAAACTGAGGATGAATAGGTTCTGCCAGCCGAATAGGCTGAAATTCCATGGGTCTTCCTTTTTTCAAAAGTGCAAGCATATCGCTGATCTGCTTTTCGGCTTTCTGATACGACGTTTCCAGATCCTGCGTCTGTACACCGGCAATCAGAAAAATCTTCTGCCTGTAATGGTCAAAGGCGATCACCTGGTCAAACAGCATCAGATCCACATCTTTAAAATCCCCTTCGCCGTGCCTCTCCAATTTCAGCTTCGGTTCACTGTATCGGATATATTCATAGGAAAAATAGCCTACCAGACCGCCTGTAAAAGGTGGCATATTTTCCATTTGGGGACTTCTGTATTTCTCCAGAATCTTTCGAATTTCCTTGTTTGGGTGATCCACCTGCATCTCCTTTTCTCCCAGAGTTCCCTCATCATTCGTGGAACGGATCCGCAAAAATCCTTCACTGCAGGTGATCTCCATAATCGGATCAAATCCCAGAAAAGAATACCGGCCCCAGTTTTCATCCTGACTGGCACTCTCCAGAAGATAACAGTGACGGCTGGCTCCCCGCAGAATGCGCATGACCTGTACCGGGGTAAACTCATCCGCGTAAATCTCCCGGCAGACGGGAACTCTTTTGTATTCTCCTGATGCTGCAAGTTTTTTTACTTCTTCCCTTGTCGGATACATAAAACCTCCTTTGTGGGGCGGTTTTGCATTTTTTTACAATAAAAAAACCCGCCCATGACAATATATTTGTCAAGGACGAGCGATTCAGCTAATCTACCCGCGGTGCCACCTTGCTTTACGGTCTATCCACCGTACACTTGTCGGAATACCATCATATTCCCGGCAACTGACGTATGCCCTCACGTCACAGAATACTCAGCTGTAAAAACCTTTGACTGTGCCCTCCGCGGTCCATTTGGCAGCCTGCATTTCCGCCCGGCTCTCACCTGCCCGGACTCTCTGTGCGCGCACAACTGCTTTGATCTCCGCTTCAACGGTTTATTTCGTTAAATTGTTGATCATACTTTAACACCATATCATCCCCTTGTCAATATTGAATTATATTTCCGTAATTTTTGATGAATATACGATTTATGGTTTGTTACTTCCGACGAAATATAGTACAATAGTGATATCTGAATTTATACATATTTTTTTCATACAGGAGGACTCTATCATGAAATATTTAATGGGTATCGACAATGGCGGCACCTTCTCCAAAGCAGCCATTTTCGACGAAAACGGTACACAGATCTCTGTAGCCAGTGTCCCCACTGTCACCATCACACCAAAGCCCGGCTATACCGAGCGTGACATGAATGAGCTCTGGGAAGTCAACGCTGAGGCTGTTCGTCTTTCCATCGAAAAGAGTGGTATCGATCCGAAGGATATCGCCGGTGTGTCTTTTTCCGGTCACGGTAAAGGTCTGTATCTGGTAGGCTACGACGGAAAACCCAGCTACAACGGTATCGTGTCTACAGATATGCGTGCCTGGGAATACATTGACAAATGGAGCGCTGATGGCACTAAAGAAAAGATCTATCCCATGTCCTACCAGACGATTCTGGCCTGCCAGCCGGTAGCTCTTCTTGCCTGGCTGCGTGACCATGAGCCTGAGGTACTGGAAAATACCAAATACATTTTCCACGTAAAAGATTATGTACGTTATATGCTCACCGGTGAAGCTTATGCAGAGTACACCGATTCCACCGGCGGCAATCTGGTAAATCTGAACACCAAACAGTATGACAAAGAACTTCTGGACTGCTTCGGCCTTGGTATGTGCATGGACAAGCTGCCCCCGCTGAAATATTCTGCGGAAATCTGCGGCTATGTGACAGAGGAAGCCAGCAAGAAGACAGGGCTTCCGGCAGGTATTCCTGCTGCCGCCGGCATGTTTGACGTAGACGCCTGCGGTATCGGTTCCGGCCTTACGGATCCGGACAAACTTTGCATGATCGCCGGTACCTGGAGTATCAATGAATATATCTCCAAAGAGCCTATCGCCAACGGTACTGTTGATTTAAACTCCATGTTCTGTATGCCGGGTTATTTCCTGGTGGAGGAGTCCAGCCCGACATCTGCGGGAAATATGGAGTGGTTTATCCGTAACCTGATGAGCTACGAAAAGGCAGAAGCAAAAGAGAATGGAGGTTCTGTTTATGACATCACCAACGAATGGGTAGATTCCATTGATCCGAAGGATTCTAATGTAATCTTCCTCCCATTCTTAAACGGCTCCAACGAAGATGCGCTGGCAAAGGGAACCTTTATCGGTCTGACCGCATTCCATAACAAAAAACATATGCTTCGCGCCGTATATGAAGGTATCGTATTCTCTCATCTGACCCACGTAAAAAAATTGCTTCGCAATCGTCCGGCTCCGGAAAGTATACGTCTCTCCGGCGGTGCTGCCAATTCTGACGTATGGGTACAGATCTTTGCCGATGCTTTCCAGATCCCGATTGATGTGATCGAGGATAAGGAGATCGGTGCACAGGGTGCTGCTATTGCTGCTGGTATTGCTGCCGGTATTTATACCGATTATGAAGATGCAGTCAAGAAAACCGTTAAGATCACTAAGACCATCTATCCGAGGCCGGAATACAAAGAGGTTTATGAAGAGAAATACGCCACCTACCGGGCAGTCATTGATGCTCTCGGCCAGGGCGGTGCATGGAAGAGATTTAAAAACTAAAGCAAAAACAGCATATGCAGTTTTAAGCTGTATACACTGCAGCATTATATGCAATGTTTTTGCAATCTTTATATGATAAAAAGGGGTGAATATATGAAAGCATATCAAATCGGATTATACGAAAAAGCCATGCCCGGAGATCTGACCTGGCGTGAAAAGCTGGAAACAGCAAAAGAGCTGGGCTACGATTTTGTGGAGCTCAGCGTCGATGAGACCGATGCCAAACTGGCTCGTCTGGACATGAGCCGTGAGGCACGTCTGGAAATTCTCAAAATCATCAATGAAGTCGGCATACCCTTTGGCAGCATGTGCCTGTCCGGTCACCGCAAATATCCTCTGGGCAGTTCCGATCCGAATACAGAAGCTCGGGGTATGGAAATCATGGAAAAAGCCATTCAACTGGCTGCGGATCTGGGCATCCGGATCATCCAATTGGCTGGATACGATGTATATTATGAAACTTCCACACCGGAAACTGTGGCTCGTTTCGCAGAAAATCTCAAAAAAGCAACCATGATGGCTGCAAGAGCCGGTGTAGTGCTTGGTTTTGAGACTATGGAGACAGAGTTTATGAACACCGTCGGTAAATCCATGCAATATGTGGATCTTGTTAATTCTCCGTACCTTGGCGTGTATCCGGATTCCGGAAACTTAAAGAATGCCGCAGTTACCTATGGCACAGATGTATATGAGGATATCCGTCTGGGTGCCGGACATACTGTGGCCATGCATCTGAAAGAAACTGTTCCGGGTAAATTCCGGGAAATCCATTTCGGTACAGGCCACGTGAATTTTAAGGAAACTATTGATACAGCGTGGGATATCGGTGTTCGCCGTTTTGTTACAGAGATGTGGTATGTGGGTCAGAATAACTGGAGAGCAGATATACAGGAAGCCCATGATATGATGTGTGTGATTCTTGATAAGAAATAATACGTTGACATTAAATGGATAACGGACAGGGCTGGGGTTCTCCGAAGAGCCTCAGCCCTGATATTTACAGTTCTTCCTCATGATAGAGCTCTCCATCCAGAGTTTTCCAGTCGGCATGACCATTTTCCAGCGTCATATAGCTGTGGAAACTGTTCTCCTTCGGAATCGACGTTGATCCTGGATTCAGATAGAGATTTCCGTCTCCAAAGGGTGTCCATGCGGGAATATGCGTATGACCGTGAAGAAGGATATCTCCCGGAGCAAAGGGCAGCGGATGGGTCATATTGATCTTATGACCGTGCGTCACATAAAGCAGACGATCTCCCACCGGCAATATTGCGTAATCTGCCAGAATCGGAAATTGAAGCACCATCTGATCCACTTCTGTATCACAGTTTCCGCGCACACAAAGTATCTTTTCTTTCCGCGCATTTAACAGTTCGATAACTTCCTTAGGGGCATACTCCTTCGGCAGATCATTTCTTGGTCCGTGATACAATACATCTCCCAAAAGCAAAAGACGGTCTGCCTGTTCCCGGTCAAAAGCCTCCAGCATCTGTCTGCAGTAATATGCAGAACCGTGTACATCTGATGCGATCATCCATTTCATAGATTTTCTCCTTCTCATCCAATATAATATTATCCATCAACCTGCAGTTCTCTTTAGATATTCTCCCCTTTATGTAGAATTCGGCTGCTTTCCTTATAACTGCTGTCTTTAGTTTTTCTTTCGTCTTGCAAAATTCGGCTGCTTACTTTATATCTGCTGCCTTTAAATATTCCCCAACCATGCGAAATTCATCTTCATAGATACAGTTTGGCAGAGTACCATCCAGGATACGGCGATGACACTCTTCGTAATCCATCCAACGAACCGCCTCCAGCTCTTCTTTCTGAAGCGTAAGCTGATCTGTCTTCACAGGATCCGTGTAAACATAAACAGAACTGATCTCATTGTCCCTGAACATCTTACCGTGAAAGACCGCTTCAAAAGCGCCTCTGTGCTTCCCCACGTAATGCAGCTGCTCCGGGTGGACATCCAGTCCCAGTTCTTCTTTCATTTCCCGCACACTGGCCTGCAAGGGTTCGTCCCCCGCAGCCATATGCCCCGCAGAGGAAATATCGTAATCTCCCGGATTGGAATCCTTCATCTCGCTTCGTTTCTGTAAAAGCACATCAAAGCCACCCTCTTTTGGCCGCACGATCCAGATATGCACTGTTCCGTGCAGCGCGCCTTCCCGATGCGCCACGCCCCGTTCTTTCACTACGCCGGTTTTTGTACCATCCTCATTTAAAATATCAAAAAGCTCCATGGGCTGTCCGTCCAGATCGGCGCTCACCAGACAACCGCCGCCGTCATACACCAGTTTCAGAGAGAAAAAACTGTCTCTTTCATCCAGCAGCCGGAAAAATATCTTGTCCCCTTCCCAGAGATTAAGGTTCCAGACCTCGTCCTTATCCACCCATTCCAGTACACCCTCGTTGCAGGGAGCAGGGATTCCCTCAAAGCCGGTGGCGGTAAACAGATGCATATATTCCGTCACTCCGTCTCCGGAAACGAAAGTGACGATGCCACGGAAGCGATACTCTGTCAGGCGGTAGCCTGTCTCCTCCCAAACCTCGCGAAGAAGGCATTCCTCAGGACTTTCATCCGCCTCAAAATGACCGCCCACTCCGATCCATTTATCTTTATTCACATCATTTTTCTTTACCACACGATGAAGCATCAGGTATTTGTGGTCTTTTTCGATGTAACATAACGTGCTTAGTCCCGTCATACGCTTTTCCTCCTTGCCGTTTCTTTGAAAAGTATATTTCTCATTTTCTACAAGTTCTCTTTTCTTGCTTTTTACGTCATTTCGTCCAATTCTTGGCTGAACACACAATACTTCTGAATCATTTTTCTCTTTTCTAAAGCTGCATTCCACTTTTTTATCCGATTATCAGTTCCGTCAGCACTTTTACAAAAAATATTGCCAGCACAATCAGCATCACCGGCCTTACAGAGGATGCGCCTCCTTTGGAAAAACGTCTGGCACCAAGATAATTGCCGGCAATACTGAACAATCCTGCGGTGATTCCCAGGGGCAGCAGCACCTTACCATTCAGAAGAAAAATTGCCAGTGCCGAAACGTTGGTGGTGAGATTGATGACTTTCGTGGTTCCGTTGGCTTCCGTAAGCTTCATGTGAGCTGCCCCCGTGAGAAGCAACAGAAGAAAGGTTCCCGTACCCGGGCCATAAAATCCATCGTACACACCGATACAGACCGCTGTCAGCATGGAAATCAGCGTAGTTCTGACTGCCCCATAAGGCTTCTTTTCCCCAACGAAAGGCTTGCCAAACAAAATGTAAGCTGCCGTCAATGGTAATACCACCAGTAAAAAAATACGAAAATATCGGTCAGTGACCATAAGTGCCAGCCGCGCGCCTGAGGTAGAACCCACAAAGGCACAGACCACACACAGGGCCGCACGCCTCCATCGGATATATCCGGACCGGGCATATTTGGCCGTTGCCACCAGCGTGCCCATGGATGAACTCATTTTGTTGGTAGCTATAGCGTTATGTACCGGAAGTCCGGTAATCATATAAGCTGGCAAAGAAATCAATCCGCCTCCGCCGGCAATGGCATCAATATATCCCGCCAGAAAAACCAGCGGGCAAACGATCAAAAACTGCAGGACTTCTGCACTCATCTTTTGTTCCTCCTGTGCATATATCCGTTTCATTTTATCACGTTTGCCCGCTGCGGCAAATCCTTTTATTTCCAGTATCCTAACAGATACAATTTGATTTTATCTACCGGCCTGGCAGATATATTTACCGTCTGTCTGGTAGAAATCCTTATTTATCTCTCCGAATACACTCTCAGATCAGATCGGCAATGTCGATGTTTTCTCCGGTCAGACCCACATAAGCACCGGAAGCAGCCTCGCTGGATTCGGCATGAGCCAGCAGCCATTTGTTTCGGGCTGTCATCCAGCTGTCCTGTACATTCATGGGCTTAAACTCCGGAAGCTCAGTGTTAGTGCCCTTTGGAAGCACAATAATCACCCGGAAGCCTTCGCCATTCTTGGCGCTGCAGGGTGCATAATGCAAAGTTGTCGCATACACTTCTACCGCTGTGCCTGCCGGACATTTAAAAGCTTTGACTTTTGCCGTATCCAGCTTGTTATCTACGATGTCCTCCATCTTAGCCAGCAAAAGGATCGCATCATTTCCTGCTGGAATATTAATCTCGCTGTCTCTGTGAAATTCCAGACAGTTCAGCTTTGTGTTAGTGCCGTTGCAATAACCGATCTGAATCGGCATGCCGCCATAGCAGTTATCCTGCAGTACAGTTTTGACGGCCAGTGCTTCCAGAGTATCATCTCCCGGAACATAAATCACCGCATCTTCGGGACAGGGAGATACTTTCTTTAATGTATCCAGAAGCTCTGTATAATCGTAACCATCCACCACGCGGCCATAGGCTGCAAATTCCGGATCAAAAACGGAATAAATATGAAGACTCATGTTTCTTTCCTCCAAATCTTTTTTTCCATTCTAGACCATAAATCAAAGCTGCGTCAATCCACTTTTCCGCTGTCTTTTTTGCACTTTTTTTATCACATTCTTATGACATCCTCACCGAATGTGACGAACAGCTACACTATCTCTTATCTCTGTTCAACACTTTTATTTAGAACACAATTATTTTTGGACATATTAGAGCAAAAAAAGTTTTTACATTTCCCGGAAACGACTGTATCTGTGGTTTAACAGCTCTGTCTCAGACATATTCTCATAGTGCTGAAAAAACTCTTCTATTTCCGGTTCCATATGCGCCGTCACCTCCGGAAGTGTCTCTCTTGTAAGTTCTTCAGGCTCCGGAATTACCCTCTCGATCACACCTCTCTTTAGTACATCACCGGCGGTAAGCTTCATGGCTTTCGCTGCCTCATCCGCTTTTTTTGCATCCTTCCAGAGAATGCTGGCAAATCCTTCAGGAGACAGAATAGAATACGTCGCGTTTTCCAGCATCCATACCTCATCTGCCACTGCCATAGCCAGCGCACCTCCGCTGCCGCCTTCCCCTGTCACTACCGTAAGCACCGGTGTTTTCAATGAAGAAAGCTCCCACAAGTTTCTGGCAATAGCTTCCCCCTGTCCGCGCTCCTCTGCTTCCATGCCGCAGAAGGCTCCCGGTGTATCCACGATACAAAATACGGGACGGTGAAACTTTTCCGCCTGCTTCATCAGACGCAGTGCCTTTCTGTAGCCTTCCGGTTTTGGCATACCAAAACCACGGGCAATATTTTCCTTGGTGGTCTTTCCCTTTTCCTGAACGATTACCGTCACCGGACGACCATGGAACATAGCTACACCACCCACGATGGCGCCGTCATCGCCAAACTGGCGATCACCGTGCAGCTCCCGGAAATCCGTGAATAAAAGCTCAATATAATCGGTTCCCACGGGGCGGTCATTCTGACGGGATAAAAGCACTCTGTCCCAGGCCGATAGTTTTCTCTCCTCGCACGTCTTCCCCTGCACAGATGCCTCATTTATGTCTCTTATGTTCTCTTCCGGTCTCGCTTCTTTGCTGTGCATATGCAGATAAGCCGCCAGTGCCTCTTTCATCTTCGAGCGCTCCACGATCTCATCCACAAAACCATGCTCCAAAAGAAATTCTGACCTCTGAAATCCCTTGGGCAGTTTCTGTTTCATGGTCTGCTCAATGACTCTTGGGCCAGCAAACCCGATCAGTGCTTTGGGCTCTGCCAGAATAATATCTCCCAGCATCGCAAAGCTGGCAGTCACACCACCGGTGGTCGGATCCGTAAGTACAGAAATATAAAGAAGTCCTGCATCACTATGACGCTTTAAGGCGGCAGAAGTTTTTGCCATCTGCATCAGGGATACGATACCCTCCTGCATTCTGGCTCCGCCGGAGCAGCAGAAGATGATCACCGGCAAACGCTCTTCAGTGGCACGTTCAACCATTTTTGTGATTTTTTCTCCCACATTATATCCCATACTGGCCATAAGAAAACGGCCGTCACAGATGCCGATGGCCGTTTTTTGTCCGTCTATGCTGCCTTTTCCCGTGATCACGGCTTCGTTAAGTCCCGTTTTCTCCTGTAAAGCGGCCACTTTTTCCGGGTATCCCTTATATTCCATGGGATTAACCGGCGGCATTACCGGATCCCATTCCTCAAAGGTACCTTCATCCAACGTTATGGCCAAACGTGCACGAGAGGGGATATGGAAATATTCACCGCATTTCGGGCAGATATAATAATCCCGCTTTACGTCCTCAGCAATGATAGCTGCTTTACAGTGGTTACATTTCTTAAGAAGACCCGCCGGTATTTTTGGTCCCTCTGACGCAGACTGCTCGGATACCAGCTCCTCCTGCTCTATTTTTCTTTTCTTAAATACATTGTCCAGCTTCATTTTGCGCTACCTCTGTCACTGTTCACTGCGTGAAAAACGCTCAATAAATTCAATATCTGTCTTTCCTTCAGCAAAGTCCGGATGATTCAGGATATCATACTGATAATCCACGTTTGTGCAGACGCCTTCGATGATCACCTCACCCAGGGCACTCTTCATCTTACGAATGGCCTCATCTCTGGTCTTTCCCCATACAATAAGCTTGGCGATCATAGAATCGTAATAAGGCGGTATCTCACAGCCACTGTAGATGGCACTGTCGATACGGATACCTTTTCCTCCCGGAAGGTGCAGTGCAGTGATAGTTCCCGGACACGGCATAAATCCTTTTTCGGGATTTTCCGCATTGATTCTGCACTCGATAGCATGTCCCTTGATCGCGATATCCTCTTGAGAAAATGCGAGTTTTTCTCCCGCAGCAATGCGAATCTGTTCCTTGACCAGATCCACCCCCGTAACCCACTCCGTAACCGGATGTTCCACCTGAATACGGGTATTCATTTCCATGAAATAAAATTCTCCGCTCTTATCCAGTAAAAACTCAATGGTACCCGCATTGACGTAGCCGGCAGCCTTTGCTGCCCGCACAGCGGTCTCACCCATTTTCGTTCTCAGTTCATCGCTGATGCCCACGCCCGGGGATTCTTCAATCAGTTTCTGATGATTTCTCTGGATGGAACAGTCACGCTCACCCAGGTGCACAACGTTGCCATATTTGTCCGCCAGGATCTGCACTTCAATGTGACGGGGCTTTTGGATCAGCTTTTCTATATACATGGTACCGTCACCGAAAGCTTTCAGAGCCTCCTGCTGAGCCGTCAGAAACTGATGTTCAAACTCTTCCGGACCGAAAGCGCTTCGCATACCCTTTCCGCCGCCGCCCAGTGCAGCCTTGATCATCACCGGATAGCCGATTTTTTCTGCTTCCTCAGCACCTGTTTTCGTATCCAGAATAGCCTGTTTCGTTCCCGGAATGACCGGCACCCCGGCAGCCATCATGGTATTTCTGGCCGCCTGCTTATCCCCCAGCCGGTCAATGATTTCTGCCGGAGGTCCGATAAAGGTGATATTGCACTGCTCACAAAGAGAGACAAAACGACTATTTTCCGAAAGAAAGCCAAATCCCGGGTGAATCGCATCCGCGCCGGTTACAAATGCCGCACTTAAGATACGCTCCATGTCCAGATAGCTTTTGTCCGACTGTGCCGGTCCGATGCAAACGGCCTCGTCCGCCAGTTTGGCGTGCAATGCATTTCTGTCTGCTTCTGAAAAAACGGCCACTGTCTGGATACCCATTTCCCTACAGGCGCGGATGATCCGCACCGCAATCTCTCCGCGGTTGGCAATGAGAATTTTTTTCATACTGTAAACCTCTCGATTTTATCCAATCATAAAGCTGAGTTCGGCACTGACTACCACGTTGCCGTCCACAGACGCTATTGCCTCTCCGATTCCCAGAGGGCCTTTTCTCTTGATGATTCTGGTTTCCAGACGCAGCTTGTCCCCGGGGCTCACTTTACCGCGGAATCTGCAGTTTTTGATTCCGCCAAAATAAGCTGTCTTTCCCTGATTTTCCGGCAGACTTAAGATGGCTACCGCACCGGTCTGTGCCAGAGCTTCCACCGTAAGAACTCCCGGCATTACCGGTTCCCCCGGAAAATGGCCGGCGAAGAAATCTTCTCTGTAGGTCACGCACTTGTAGCCTACCGCAAACTCACCGGGCTCATAGTCTTCAATATAATCCACCAGAAGGAAGGGATGTCTGTGAGGAATGATCTCGCAGATCTCCTTAACGGACAGGTGTCTCTTTTCTCTTTCTTCTGTCTGCACATTCTGTGTATCCATTTTAAATACCTCCGCTAGTTCTGCTCGCCTATTTCATCATTTTTTATATCCGGCTGTTTGCAGGATATAAAAACGGAATTGCTCTTGAAAAAATCTGTCGTTTAATCTGTGAATTTCTTCATCAGAATCGTAGCATTATGTCCGCCAAATCCGAGAGAATTGCTCATAGCGTACATCACCGGAGTCTCCACCGGCGCACCCAGCGTATAGTCCAGATCACAACCCTCGCCCGGCACAGTGGTGCCTACTGTCTGGTGAATGAAATCCTCCTCAATACTCTTTACACAGACTACACCTTCCACACCGCCGGCACCGCCTAAAAGATGACCGGTCATGGACTTTGTAGAATTGATGTGTACAGAAGCCGCCGCATCGCCAAAGGCCAGATGAATAGCTCTTGTCTCAAACAGATCGTTGTGATGAGTTCCTGTACCATGGGCATTGATATAAGTCACTTCCTCCGGACGTACACCTGCCTCTTCCATAGCCAGTGTCATGGCTTTGGCTGCGCCGCTGCCATCCTCTTTCGGGGAAGTTACATGATAGGCATCTGCCGTAGCGCCATAGCCTACCACTTCAGCATAGATATGCGCACCTCTTTTTTTTGCATGCTCCAATTCCTCCAGAATCAGAATGCCCGCGCCTTCACCCAGGACGAATCCATCTCTTTCCTGGTCGAAGGGAATAGATGCCCGGGCAGGATCCTCTGCAGTAGACAATGCTGTCAGCGCAGAAAAACCGGCCACACCGGTACCACAGATACAGCTTTCTGTACCCCCGGCTACCATGACATCCGCATCCCCGTATTGAATTGCTCTGAGAGCGTCACCGATACAGTGTGTTCCGGAAGCACAGGCCGTCACTACATCCGTACATTTTCCCATCAGTCCAAGCTGAATGGAAATGTTGCCTGCCGCCATATTGGAGATCATCATGGGAACAAACAGCGGATGTACTCTGTTCGGCTTGTTCTCCAGTACTTTTTCCACATTTTTTTCAATGCCCGGCAGACTTCCGATACCGGAACCTACACAGACACCCACACGATATGGATCTTCCTGTTCCATATCAAGTTTTGCGTCTGCAAAAGCTTCCTTCGCTGCAGCTACCGCATACTGAGAGAATTCATCCATTCTGCGGGCGGATTTAAAATCCATGCGATCCTTGGCGACAAAGCCTTTCACTTCTGCGGCCACCTTAACTTTGTAATCTGTTGTATCAAATTTCGTGATCGGCGCAATACCGATACGGCCGGCACGGATGCTTTCCCAGAATTCCGGCACGGTATTTCCAATGGGAGTTACGGCTCCCAGTCCTGTTACTACCACACGTCGTTTCATCTGTCTCTCCTTTACATGCACATGCCGCCGTCTACCTGGATCACCTGTCCGGTAATATAGGCAGCTTCATCCGAAGCGAGGAATGCCGCACAGTTCGCAATATCCTCCGGCTTACCAAATGTTCCCAAGGGAATCTGTGTCAGGATCTGCTCCTGTACCTTTTCCGAAAGGGCGCCTGTCATCTCTGTATCAATAAATCCCGGTGCAATGGCATTTACCGTAATGCCGCGGGAAGCCAGCTCCTTTGCCGCCGATTTGGTGGCTCCGATCACACCGGCTTTAGATGCCGCATAGTTTACCTGACCTGCATTGCCCATCAGGCCTACGACGGAAGCCATGTTGATGATCCGTCCCTTTTTTGCCTTCAGCATATGGCGGGAGACAAAGCGCATCATGTAAAAAGTTCCTTTCAGGTTTGTGTCGATTACCCGTGAAAAATCCTCGTCTGTCATGCGCATCATCAGGCCATCCCTGGTAATTCCCGCATTGTTTACCAGCACATCGATCCTTCCATACTTTTCCATGACCGCTTTGACAAATCTCTCGCACTGGCCGCAATCCGAAACGTCACAGCGCCAGGCCTCAGCCTGTCCCCCGGCTGCTTCAATTTCACTTTTTACGGCCAGAGCTCTGTCTTCAGAGCCACAGTAATTGATGATCACCGTCATCCCTTGGGATGCCAGCTTTTTTGCGATGGCAGCGCCGATGCCCCGGCTGCCGCCTGTAACTACAGCAATTTTCTCAGACATGATATGCCTCCTTTACCTTCTCTACATCCGCAAAGGACGATACATTGATCACGTTTGCCTGTCTGTCGATCTTCTTTAAAAAACCTGACAGAGTGCGGCCCGGGCCAATCTCTACAAAAAGATCCACACCGATTTCCAGCATGTGAGACAGACTCTGCATAAATCGTACCGGCGAGTAGATCTGCTGACAAAGAAGCGGCATCGTTTCCTGAATATCCGTCACTTCCTCTGCCGTCACATTGGTAACATAAGGGATCGATAAGGGTGTAAACTTTACCGACTCCAGCTCTTTTTTCAGCTCATAGGATGCTTCTTTAAGGAAAGGAGAATGGAACGGGCCATCCACGTTCAGCATCATAGTCCTTCTGGCACCGGCTTCTTTCAGCTTGACCGCCGCCTCTTCCACAGCCTCTTTTTGTCCTGTGATAACGATCTGACCCGGACAGTTATAGTTGGCAATGGTCACACCCTCCATAGAGGAAAGCACTTCCTCAATAACCTTTTCCTCCAGCGCCAGCACAGCGCACATGGCACCAAAGCCGGCCGGCACTGCATTCTGCATCAAGATGCCTCTTTTTCTGACCAGACGGATTGCTTCCTCCTCAGAGCATCCGCCGGCCACCGCAATCGCAGCGTACTCACCAAGGCTTAATCCTGCAGCAATATCCGCCTTTATTCCTTCGGCAGTCAGTACCCTTGTCATAGCCAGACATGTGGTCACCAGAGCTGCCTGCGTATACGCTGTATGATCCAGAAGATCATTTTTTTCGAAGCAGAGCTTTTTCATATCCAGCTCCAGGATCTCACTGGCACGGTCAAAAAGATCTGCAGCCAGCGGGCTGTTTTCATAAAAATCCTGTCCCATGCCTGCACATTGGGATCCCTGTCCCGGGAATAAAAATGCGGTTTTATGCATAGATACCTGTTCCTTTCAGTAAAGCATCTGTCTCTTTTACAAGACGATCGATCAGTTCTTTGCAAGAGATTTTATCTCTTACAAGTCCGGCACTCTGACCGGCCATCACGCTGCCTCTTTTTACATCACCCTCCTGCACCGCACGACGGAGTCCGCCGAGAGTCAGCATCTCCAGTTCCTCAAAGGTAGCACCGGCTTTTTCTTTCTCCAGATATTCTCTGGTCACTTCATTTCGCAGAACACGTACCGGATGACCGGTGGAACGTCCTGTAACTCGGGTGTCGATATCCTTTGCCTTGATGACCTGATCTTTATAGTTTTGATGTACCTGACATTCCGTTGTCGGAATAAATACAGTCCCCATCTGAACCGCCTTTGCGCCAAGCATAAATGCAGCGGCAATACCGCGGCCATCTGCCATACCGCCGGCCGCAATCACCGGGATATGTACCGCATCCACCACCTGGGGAACCAGAGTCATGGTAGTACTCTCACCGATATGACCGCCGGACTCACAGCCCTCTGCGATCACTGCATCAGCTCCACAGCGCTCCATACGCTTTGCCAGAGCTACAGAAGCTACTACCGGAATCACACGGATACCGGCGGATTTCCACAAATCCATGTACTTTTCCGGATTGCCGGCACCTGTTGTCACAACCTTAACACCTTCTTCAGCTACCACTTTTGCGATTTCATCCGCATAAGGACTCATCAGCATGATATTTACGCCAAAAGGTTTATCTGTCAGCTTTTTTGCTTCGCGGACCTGCTCTCTAACCCAGTCCGCCGGCGCATTGGCTGCACCGATGATGCCCAGGCCGCCCGCATTGGATACAGCCGCAGCCAGATGATATTCTGCTACCCAGGCCATGCCACCCTGAATAATGGGATATTCAATACCCAGAAGCTCTGTGATCTCTGTCTTCATATTTGTTTCCTCTTATTCTAATTACTGATGATCCTCGATGTATTTTGCCACATCAGCAACAGTTGCCAGGTTCTCCAGATCCTCAGACGGAATCTCAATACCAAACTCCTCTTCCAGCTCCATAACCAGTTCAAAGAGATCCAGGGAATCTACACCCAGATCCTCTTTAAAAGAAGCTGTCTCGCTGATGGAATCTGTGTCAATGCCTAAATGTTCTGCTGTAAGTGCGATAATTTTCTCTGTCATTTTTGTTTTCTCCTATTCTCATTTTTATATTTTTTGTATTTATCTTTACCGGAAAATCCGGAAGTTACCATTCCAGTACCGCTGCGCTCCAGGTCAGACCTGCGCCAAATCCAGCCAGTACGATCTTGTCGCCGCGATGAAGTTCTCCCTTCCGGTTCATCTCATCCAGAAGGATAGGAATACTTGCGGAAGAAGTGTTTCCACAGTGATCCACATTCATCGGAAATTTATCCAGTGGTTCTTTCAGATGACGTGCTACAGCCTCTGTGATCCTGCGATTCGCCTGATGAAGGATAAAAAAGCGGATATCCTCCTGTTTTAGTCCATTTTTTTTCAGAACCTCCCGGATCACCTCCGGAACCTGACGAACGGCAAACTTAAACACCGCCTGTCCGTCCATCTGCATGTAATATTGTGGATCGGTAAAATTGTCGATTTCACCGCTGTGACGGCTTCTCAGAAGAAGTGCATCTTTTTTACTGCCATCAGAATGACCTGCAGGCAGATAAAATGGTCTGGAAGAGTTTTTCAGAATCACTGCGCCCGCTCCGTCTCCAAACAGGATGCAGGTGCCTCTGTCTTTCCAGTTCATCAGATGACTCATACACTCACTGCCGATAATCAATGCCGTCTTATACATACCGGTCTCAATACCGCTTAACGCGGTATGGTATGCCATGAGAAATCCGCTGCAGGCCGCATTCAGATCAAAGCATACCGCATTTGCCGCACCGATCTGCTGCTGCACTTCACAGGCTGCACAGGGCAAAATATGTTCTGCCGAAATGGTACTGACCACCAGAAGATCGATCTCACCGGCCTCCATGTCTGCCTGCTCAAGAGCGCTCTTTGCTGCCTGAACAGCCATGGATACGCAGGTCTCTTCCCGTACGATATGTCTGCTCTCTATTCCCGTTCTTTCCCGGATCCAGGCATCACTAGTTTCTACATACTGTGTCCATTCCTCATTTGTCATCCGATAGGCCGGAAGACAGGAACCTGTTCCACAGATGAATGCTGCCATAGCTTCATCCCCCTGTTTTTTATTTTGGCTTTCAAAGAATACGCTCTTTTATTTTGTTTGTCAAGCAATTTGACTCTCAAATTTATTTTTTATAAATTGTTCCAGATTTGTTAATATTACCTCTGAACAGCAAAAGAGCGTTTATCGCACAGCTGTGTTACTCTGTGCGATAAACGCCCTTTTCTTCCTATATTAATGTTATTTTAAAAAACTGCCGGCTCCGGTTCACTGGTGGACCGATAACTTTCTGCCAGATGTCGGAGTTTGCAGCGAAACCCAACGCCTTGTACCCGTCCATAAAAAGTAAAGGCTTCCCGTACTTTCTCTTCCGCCATATTTGCCCCACTCAATTCAAGCGCCCCAGGGCAAAAAACCAGATCAGCACATGTACGGCAAAAAGTACCGGCACACCAATGAAAAACTTTGGTTTCTTTGTCTTATGATGGAAAAAATACATAGCGATCCAGGCCGCCGGACTGCCGCCCACAGCTGCCAGTCCCAGAAGCACAGACTCCTTAATACGCCATTCGCCCCTGCGGGCCTTATACTTATCCGCTCCATACAGAAGAAACGTAAAAATATTGATAATCAAAAGATACCCTAATATTGCTTCTCTCATTCTCTGCGTCCCCCTTTTCGCCCAAGCTCCCAGAATGCCACGGCACTGGCCGCCGCCACATTTAAAGAATCCACACCTGCTGCCATGGGTATTTTCACCGTATAATCACAGCGGTCTATGGTCTCCTCCTCCAGTCCTTCGCCCTCTGTGCCCAGAATGATCGCCAGCCTCTCCTCAGAAAGCAGCTTTGGATCATCAATCGCCACCGTATCCCTGCGAAGAGCCATGGCCACAGTCCGAAAGCCCATTGTTTTTAAAAACTCCATCCAATCCACATCTTCAGAAAAAAATGCCCAGGGGATCTGAAACACCGTGCCCATACTCACCCGAATCGCCCGCCGATACAACGGATCACTGCAGTCCGGTGTCAAAAGCACCCCGTCCATGCCAAGAGCTGCCGCAGAACGGATAATGGCACCCACATTGGTAGGATTTACCACATGCTCCAGTATGGCCAGCCGACAGGAACCGCAGCACAGCTTCTCCGGTTTTGGCGCTGCAGGTCTTTTCATGGCACAAAGCATACCCCGGGTAAGCTTAAAGCCGGTAAGCTGCGTCAATACAGAAAAAGGCGCTGTATACACGGGGACCTGTACAAGTCTCGCCAGCACCGATGCCGCTTCCCCCTCGATCTGCCGATCCTCCACAAGACAGGACACCGGCACACAGCCGGCATCCAGTGCCCTCTCAATCACCTTGGGACTCTCTGCGATGAACAATCCCTTCTCCGGTTCGTGCCGATTCAAAAGCTGTCCTTCCGACATCCGGGCATACACATCCAGCGCCGGATCATCAAAATCTGAGATCTGTCTGATATCCGCCATCTCATTACTCCATTTCCAGTCATACATCCAATTTTGCGTCCAATCCCTTTGCCCGAAACACCAGCATAGACTATAAGGTTATTTTACTTCCACCAGCTCAATCTTAAAATTCAGCTCTTTTCCTGCCATCTCATGATTGGCATCCAGGGTAATAGTCATCTCATCCTTTGCGGTAACCTTTACCGGGAAGGGCTGGCCCATGGCATTGGACAGGTATACCTGCTGGCCCACGCTCAAGTCTTCAGAACCGGGAAGCTGTGCGATCTCAAAGGTCATAACAGCGTTGGGATCCGGCATACCGTAGGCTTCCTCCGGCATCAGATGTACATTGACGATCTGTCCCACTTCCATATCCACAACCGCAGCATCAAAGCCCGGAATCATCTGGCCGGCACCGCAGATAAATTCCAGCAGCTCTCCACGGTCGTAAGAAGAATCAAACTGGCTGCCGTCATTGAAGGTACCCTGATAGTGTACGCGGCAGGTCTTGCCGGCATTCTTTCCTTCCAGTGTGATGGTGACATGTCCTCCACAGCCCCCGCAGGAATGCTCTGCACTTCCGCAGCCATGCTCGCCACAGCCGTGTTCGCCACAGGAATGACCTTCTTCATGGTCATGGTGATGACAATTGGAACCGGTGGAGACCAGTTCGCCTCTTAAGTAAGCTTCTACGGCTTCATCGGTATTTCCCTCTGCTCCGGCGATCATGGAAATGCCGGCCTCTTCCAGAGCTGCCTGCGCACCGCCGCCGATGCCGCCGCAGATCAGGACATCAATACCTTCCCCTGCCAGAAGACCGGCCAGAGCTCCGTGACCGGTGCCGTTGGATCCGATGATCTCGCTGGAAACCACCTTATTATCTTCTACATCATATACCTTAAAATTCTCTGTTCTTCCAAAATGCTGAAAAACATTTCCGTTGTCGTAGGTTACTGCGATTTTCATGCTATTCCCTCCAAATAATTTCTTTTTCGTATAATGAACCATGGTAGCACAGATTGGTAAAAAACTCCACTCAAAATGAAAAGCTGAGGCAAATAGAAGATTTCTTGTTCTTCATCTGCCTCAGTCAAAACTTTTTATCTTTCATTTTTCAGCGGAATCAAAATCTTCAGTTCAAACCAGTTATCCGTCTGGCTGGCCATTGCGGAACCTCCGTACTTCTCCACCGTTTTTAACATACTCTTCATGCCATAACCATGGTAACGCTTATCCTTTTTGGTGGTCAAAGGCATACCATTTTTGAACCGTATCTTTTCCTCACAGTAATTCTGTATACGTATGCGCAAAAACTGCTTTTCTCCGGAAACATAAAGGCCTACCAGTCGTTTGCCTTCCTTTTGCTTTTCGGCACTCTCAATGGCATTATCCAGCATATTGCCAAACAGGGAACTTACATCCATATCCTCCATAAAGGACAGAAGCTCTCCATCCACCATGATCTTAAGTTCAATACCTTTTTTCTGACAGTACACGCTTTTGGTCATAAGTACCGCATCCAGTACCTTGTTGCCCGTCTTGTTCTGCGTCTCATAGATCCTGATCTCCCGCTCCATCTGCTCCAGATAGCCCATACTCTTCTCTGTATCGGCCTCCGCCTTGAGTATGGCGATCTGATGCTTCAGATCATGATACTTCTGGTTTACCAGATCAATGGATTCCTGCGACAGCTGATAATTTCTGTACTGCATATCCATGATATTGTGCAGTGTGTCTTTTTCAAAGCGCATCTGCACTTCCTTTATCTGAAAATGATAGGCATACAGAACCGCCAGACCACTTAAATCCACCAGCGTACGGATAATAAAAATATCCGATGCCATCCCTCCGCTGAACAGACCGTTCCTGTCAAGATAACTGAGATTGCTTACCCCAAATACAGCACCGGAAATCACGGCAACCACCAAAAGCTCCCGTCCTGTGATATGAAGCTCCTCGGTATCCTGGTGAAGCTTCTTTTCCAGCAGATAAAAAAAGCTGTAAATCACGGTATATACCACAGCGATCTCCAGCCATTTCCACAGCTGTGAATCTGCCACTGACAGTCTTTTGGAAAAATGATAGTAGATCTGCCAGCACAGAGATGCCGCGAATTCCCCATTGATAAATGCCTTCAGACAATAATAACAGGCCTGAAGAAAGGTAAATTCACAGCCCAAAAACAGATCCGCCAGCATAAGGGCTATAATTATACACATCGACGGAATAAAAAGCCACGATCTGACGCCATCCGTCAGGATCATAAATCCTAAAAGCAGAGAAAAAATCCCCGCATGCATGGCAGCAGCTTTCCATGATCTGATTCTTCTTCTGTTGGTCATGATAATCACCAGACAGGAAAATATATAGGAAACTGCATAAAAATAGCCCGGTGTGTTCAAAATATCAGCTGCATTTGTACTCATTTAGCGGCCTCATTCAAATATTCATTCAAAACATCCAGAAATGGCTTCCTTCGGCTTCTGCTCACCTGGATCACTGTACCATTTACAGAAATATCACTGCCCTGGTAATTTTCCACATATTCCAGATTGACAAGATAACAACGATTGCAGCGAAAAAAGCGCCTGGGATCCAGCTGGCCGTCCACATCACGGATCGTTCCTTTCGTTGAGAAACTGCCTTCCGTAGTATGATAGATCAGCAGATGATCCTGCACCTCCACGTAGCAGATTTTGGAAATGTCCAGCTTCATCTTTCCGCCCTTCATGGAGATGGCAATATACTCTTTTTCTTTTGTCTTTACCTTACGCAGAGCCCTGCTCATGGTTTCCGAAAAAGAAAAATAGGAAATGGGTTTCAGCATGTAATCCAGCGCATTGACTTTATATCCCTGAATCGCATACTGCGGCGCATTGGTAATAAAGACGATGACAACATCAGCATCCAGCTCCCGGATTTTTTCTGCCGCCTTCATTCCATTCAAAAAGGTCATCTCAATATCCATCAGAATGAGATCATACTCCGCCGCATAGTTGGTAATGATGTCTTCTCCATCCTGAAATTCTGTAATACTGAATTTCTGGTTGTTCTCTTTCTCGTATCGGTGAAGGTGATTTTTCAGCGTTTCCCGGTCGCGCACATCATCTTCCACCGTTGCAATACGAATCATATATTCCCCCCGTACCGTAACTTAATTATATATGTAGTATAACAAGAAACGGCACGGGAAACAATCCGAATTCTTATTTCAGCGTAAAAGAAACAAAGTCAAAGCTTCCCTTTCCTTCAAAACGGAAAAACAATGCCTGTCTGCTTCCGGACACCTTTAATGCAGCGCCAAAATTCTTCTCTTCTCCGGAGGGGCTGATAGCAATTACCGCCGCCGGTTCGCCTTTTTCCTCCGTACATACGTACAGCGTACCTGTTGCCCTTCCCTTGACACATACACAGATTTCTCTTGTCTCAGAAAGATCAAAGTACTTAAATCCGGCCACAGCCCCGTCACACATATTGGCAATATACTGATCCGGCCCGCTTTCTCTGTCTTTACCGTCCTGGGTCAGGTACGGGCAGTCTTTCTTCGAATGCTTGATCATACTTAAGAACCGGGTGCCCTTTTTACCGTACAGATTGCAGGCAATATAGGAAGGATACGTTCCTTTGCCCTCCAGCGGTTCCCCATTCAGTCCGCAGGAGGTCATTTCCGCCTGATAAAATCTGCCGTTTTCAAAACGGATCTCTTCTGCCATAGCCTGTCGGGAGGACTGCTTGCGGTTGCTGTGTCTATGATAGAAGACATAATATTTTCCGTTCAGCTCGATAATACTTCCGTGGGTATTTCCGGTATTATTTTTTGCATGCTTTACATCCGGTACACCGGGCAGTCCCACATCGCCGTTGCTTACCAGAATGCCGCCATAGCCAAAGAGCAGGCCTGGGTATTAAGCCCCTCTCCCCAGTCTACGAAGCACCAGAATTCA
>JAEDOO010000012.1 GCA_016301965.1 Lachnospiraceae bacterium
GTTTTCCACTCGTATTTCTCATCCGCAGGATTTTTAAGAGATACATCAGCAACAAGAGCTCCATGCGCATCGGGTTTAGCCTCTTTGACCCATGTATGCTCATCGTCTCCGTTTGCAAGTGAAGCGAACCAGAACATCTGACCGCCATTTCCAATCTCATAGTTCTCTGTGGATTTGTTATAGTCTGCCGGCTGATATTCACCACAGACCATACAGAAACCGTTGTCATAGGAATGCTTCTCACATACCGCTTCATAGTATAATGTAATATCCTTACCCGGCATTACAAAGGTACCTGTTCTGTCACCTTCGTAATTTTCCTTCAGTTCGATTTCCTTATACGTCTCACCTTCGTAATATCCGACCTTCTTTACTGTGTCCTTCACAAAGAATGTGACCGTCTCTCCCTCTTTAAAGGTATTACCGTAAGAATCCAGAAGAATGGCATCGTCAACAATCTGATTTGTCCCCTTTGTATACACCTTATACCCTGAATATGTATTCAGCACAAATGTTGCATTGGAATAAGGAGCAGGGTATGTATATGTAAAATATCCATTCTCATCCGGCTTCAGATTATTAATCTGCTCTTTTTTAAGGATCGTTTCCTCAGATGTTACTTTTGAAGGATTCTCGTAATCGTTATGCCTTTGCAGAGTAATAGATTCAAAAGCAGTCCGGTCTCCCATTCTAAATTTAAGCGTTATCTCCTGACCGGCAGAAGCAGTCAAAGACTGATTTTCTTTGCCATCTTCTGACAGCAGAGAAATTTCTGCAGTTCCGGACCCGGCTGTAGTTACATTGAGTTTTGTCTTAAAATATCCGTCACCATCGCTGTCTCTGTCATACTTCAGAAGAACAGAATAAGCTGTTGTATCATATAATCCATCATCTCTGTCCGGCTGAATATCCGTCGTATTAAGCTGTGTAATCTCAAGACTCGTTCCCGGATGCTGACTCATCATATCGATCAGAGATAACACCGGATAATCTGTTCCAAACGCACCGCCGCTATACATTGCATAATCCGGCAAAACAATATACGTTTTTGAGTTATCTGCTTTAAACACATATTCTGACAAAAGGTTTGCCGGAGTGCTGGCCAGAGCTTTAAACACCTCTGACCCAAACAAACTGGAACAATCCGACCCTGACTGTATACAGCTGAAATTATGCAGACCATCACTGTATATTCCCCGTGTCAGATTAAAAAAGTCACAACTTGGTACATGGATGTCTTTTGACGCAGAAAAATCCTCTTTGTGTTCCATATTGATCAATCGCAGATTCTCAGGAACAGGGTCTCCGGAAGTCCATGATGAATTACCGTTTTGGGATGGATTAAAGATATAGTAAATATCCATTCCCGACGGATTCTCTTCTGTTTTTTGTACCGGCACTGCTATTCTGTCAAATTTCATATACTCGTTGATGACATTTGCAGACGAAGAAACATCATAAATTATTGTAGACGGTGTTCCGCCATCCAGACCATACTGCTCGATGATCGGTGGTTCTGCCGTATAATCCTCAGATGTAAATTCGCTCATATACTCTTTGTTTTCCAGAGTAACTGTCGCAAAATCTTCAGCCCTTACGAACTCATTCAGTTTAAGATGGATCGAACTGGCTGCCGACTCACTTACCACAATTTCTCTGTCCAGCATATCCACCATAGCTTTGGCAACTTCTTCGTTAATATCTGTCAGATCTTTGGCCCATCTCTTGTAACTGTTCCAGACTACATCATCATCGTTGTATTTCTCTTCAAAATAATCTCCGCGCTGTGAAAGAAATTCCTGATACATCATCTCCAGAGTGGAAATTTCCATGAATTGTTTCTCGACACATGCCAGAACGTAATTGTATTGATCCGAAGAAAAACCATATGCCTTGTATGCAAACTGCGCTGCAGCATCCGCATAATTACTGTCTTTATTCAGAGCGTTGGTCATATTCCGGATTGCCGTCTTTAATACATTATCGATCGTGCCATCGCCAAATATGATTTCACGGATCTCCTCATCCGTTTCGTTTCCAAAGGCATGCTCTTTTGTTTCGTAAATATCACAAAAGGCTTTGTAAAGCTTCTGTTTGCCTGCCTCCACCTCGCTCATATCAATGACACCGTCATTATAGTCTCTGGCTTTTTCCATATATGCCATATAAGCTTTTAGTGCGCTTTTGACATTGTTGGAATTTTCAAATGCTTCCACATCATCAGACCACTGCTGATCAAGATACTTCTTGGCTTCGTTATACTCTGAATTTGCAAGGATCTGTTCTATTTCCGTATTGTAATCCGTAAGATGCTGATCAACAACTTTAATCTCATTCAGAATCTCATTGCAAAGTGCCTTGATCTCTGCCAGTGTCTGTCCGGTAGTGCTTGCTCCGAAAATCCAGGTATTCAAAATGGACGCTACTTTTTTAAACGAATCATCACCGGAAGCATTGGCAACTTTGATAAGGATCGTTCCGCAAAGAGCCAGTCCGGTAGAGTACAGTTTGTTAATACTAAACGTGGTACCGGTCTTTATAAATGGATTCTCTTTGGCCTCCGCTTCCTTTTTTTCCTCCGGTTTCGCATCGTCTTCTGCAAATACCGACACAGGCATAGCCGAAAGTGCAAGGCTAAGACTCAGTATGACTGCCGTAGCTTTTTTTAAAAATCTTTTTTTCATAGCATTTTCCTCGTTATTTACTTCCCATATTAACAGCAAGCACGATCATATTGATTCCCTGCATTAAAATAGAAAAAGCGATCATATACCCGACAGAGAACATGGTAAGTACCGGATGAGAAAAAGCGATAAAACTGATGATGATGGATAAAACTCCACATATGATCGCCAATATTCCTTTCCCCTTAGAAACTTTAAGAGCCTTTATTCCTCCTGCGATCTGGAAAATACCATAAATCAATATGCTTACACCAACCAGATATGTTGCCATGATATCTGTAAGAAATCTCTGCAGTCCGCTAAATAATAAAACAACACCTGCCAGACCTTCTACAACACCGAGAACACATGCGCCAATGTCTTTCTTCTCTTTCGATAGAGAGAGAATCACAAGTTCAATGCCATTTACCAGCAAGAGCGTTCCCAGAATCCATCCTATAGCCAGAAATGTCCGCATTGGTCTTACAACTGCATAAAATCCTAACAACACTGTCAGAATACCAGTGATCCATGTGATAATATGCATCGCCTTTTTTTCTTTCATCTTTAATGCTCCTTTCATCTTCTGCCTTTTCCGACAATTTTGGGCTTTTTTATATTGCCTTTACTTTTCCAGAATAGCATAGACGCATTTAAACAGCAATATCTTTTTATTTTGTGTGTATGTTTATTTATGTTTTCAGGTAATTTTTCTATATACACGCAATTAATATTCATTTTTTCTTTATTCAAATGCGTTTTAATTGTTTTTATTGTGTTTTTACAGCAACTGTAGTAACATAACCTATAACAGTTTCACTTCCTGTATAACATCCACATAAATTTAAGAGGTATATCTTATGAGTTATAATGTTCTACGTTATTTCGAGCAAAAGAAGATTTCTATCTCAAATATTTTCTATCTGACACGCCAGAACTCCCACACGATCATCACGCTTTCTGACGGACAGCGAATTACAACTACGATTCCCATTAAAGAGATTTCTCTTTATTTACCGAAAGAAGATTTTGTGAATATTTCAAAAGGAATCGTGCTTCGTAAAAACCAGATTGTTCATATATCCGATGAAGGGATCTATACTATGACAGATGGAACTGCATTCCAGGGCCGTAAACGTAACCTCAGTCAGCACAAACAGATTCGGCAGGCGCTTGGACTAAGTGAAAACACTTCTTCTGAAGAGAAAGAGCTTCCACTGGAATTATTGGACAAATGCAGCATTCTCAATGACATGCCTCTGGCTTTTTGTGTGATTGAACTGGTATTTGATTCAGACGGACATGGTGTAGACTTTGTATTTCGTTACTGCAACGATGAGATGGCTGTTGTAGAAGGGCTGCCGGTTTCAAAGATGCTGAATCACTCTTTCTACGAGGTTTTCAAAAACGGAGATAAGAAATGGCTTGTTACCTATGCAGATGTGGCCTTAAACGGAACCAAACACATTCTGCACGATTACAGTCCGGAAATTGACAAAACCCTGACCATTTACTGTTTCCAGCCCTATCCCAGGTATTGTGCATGTGTATTGATTCCCTCGTGATCTATGCTTAATGTTTATATACAACCTTTTCACCCCCGGGAGGATAATTACGATGAAAAAAATAAAAGTATTGTGGATGATTCTAAAACGAACCAAAGCCAACCAGATACTCCTTGGTTTCCTTCTGTTTCTCTTCACCGCTGCCGCTGTCATCCAGTTGGTCGAACCAAACATCAACCGTTATGGCGACGCTCTGTGGTACTGTTATGCTGTCATTTCCACTGCCGGATTCGGTGATGTGGTTGCCGTTACCTGTATTGGAAAGGTCTTCTCCGTTCTCCTCACCATCTACACGATCTTTGTAGTTGCCATTGTCACCGGCGTGGTTGTCAACTATTATACACAGTTGGTAGAACTGCAGCGTAAGGAGACCCTTGCCATGTTTATGGATAAATTAGAGAGACTTCCGGAGCTTTCGAAAGAAGAACTGGAACACATTTCTAAAAAGGTGCGGGAATTTCGTTAAGTCGGAAGAGCCAAGGGGACAGGTTCCGCGGCTCATTCGTTTGAGTGAGCCGCGGAACCTGTCCCCTTGGCTCTCCTTAATTTTCTTTAATAAATATCTACCGTCTCAACACCTGATACGATTCCGGAAGACTTCAATGTTCCCCAGCTAAACACAGGATTCATCTGTCCTGCACCGCCTTCCAGTTCAAGATTGCTTACTTTCCAGCCAATGGTCTTTCCATAATATCCATATTTCTGTTCCACTTCATGACCAACGGATCTGGCACCGTCTGCAATATTGTTCGTACCGGATATTTCTGTTCTGCCAAACCATGCCTCGTAATCGCTGAGCAAAAGCTGTGCATTTTCCTCATCAAATCCCAGTTCTGCAAGTCCAGACATTTTTTCCTCAACGCCTTCATCTGTGCTGATCGTATCCACTGCCTTTTTGTACAGATCAATATCCATGGTGCCTCCGGATACTTCCCCGTGCGTCTTTGGCACACTCCTCTGAGAATTGGTATAAGGAGTACCATCTTCATTTTTTCCATAGCACAGTGTATAACCGCCGTCTCCTCCATCCCGGTCTACATAAACCGTACCATCCAATTCCCCGATACTGGAAATCGTCTCCGGAACATAACCGCCGTACTGGGGCCAGTCCAGATTAAATCCACAAGTACCGTCATCCTTGGCATAGATTATGACAAAATCTTTGATATTGTCTACAGTAACTGCATCGTAAGCCGCAACGCACCAGTTATCGTTACTGTTCAGTACGATCTCATAGGCTTCTTCATTGCTGACTTCAGCAAATCTTTTCACCTGCTCTTCCGCAGAGAGAGAGAAAAACTCATCCGTATTTATATCCGTATTCTCTGCAGATGTCACTGCGGATGAAGTTTCGGATACAATGATCTGCGATGAACTCTTCTCAGAGATTACCTCAGACATACTTCCAGACTCATTTCCCTTCTTTCCTCCGGCACAAGCAGACAATCCCAGTACCAGAGAAAGTCCCAAAACAACAGCTAATTTCTTTTTCATTTGCATATTCCTCCTACAACAATTTATATGTGAAAAACTGTAAATGTTACCGTATCTGTGAAGTTACTGAACAGCTACCCGTATTTAATTTTTTATCAGGCTACATATTGTCTCTATGTGGGCGGTGAACGGAAACATATCAAATGGCCATGCCGTAATCGCCCGATACCCATGCTCCGTCAGATACTCCAAATCCCTGGCCATGGTTTCAGGATTGCAGGAAATATACACCACACGCTTTGGTGCCAGCTGCACCACAGAGGACAAAAAGATCTCGTCGCTGCCGCTTCTGGGCGGATCCATAAAGACTACATCCACCTTTTCTCCATTGACAGCCATCTCCCGCATGAAATCTCCTGCATCGTCGCAGTAAAATTCCACATTGCTGACGTTGTTGGCCCTGGCATTTTTCATGGCATCACGAACAGCGTCCTCGTTCAGTTCAATACCTATTACCTGTTTTACCCGGTCAGAAGCAATCAGCCCAATAGTACCAATGCCGCAGTAAGCATCCACGATTCTCTCTTTGCCCGTCAGGCTGGCCAGATGAATGGCTTTCTGATACAGTTTTTCTGTCTGGACCGGATTGATCTGATAAAAGGACCGGGATGAAATACGAAATTCTTTTCCGCAGAGGGTATCTGTAATATATCCTTTACCAAACAACACCTTTTCCCTCTCGCCTAGCACCATGCTGGTGTCCTGGTCATTGATATTCTGCACAATGGTAGTGATCTCCGGATGTTTCTGCCGCAGTACCCGGATAAAATTGTTTTTGGAAGGGAATATGGGCGAAGCCATTACCAGCACCACCATAATCTGTCCGGAAGCTTTTCCCACCCGGATCAGAATATGGCGAAACAGGCCTCTTCCCGTGTCTTCATCGTATACCGGCAATTTAAAAGACTGTAACAGTTCTCGTATGGTTACGATGATCTCATCCGCTTTTTCATCCTCGATCAGGCAGGAATCCACAGGCACTACTCTGTGTGAACCTTCAGCATAGATGCCGGAGATCACTTTTCCCTTCTTATGATCTAACACTGCATGTACCTTATTTCGGTAGTGATAGGGATTCTCCATACCGCAGATGGGGAAAACACGGCAATACGGACCGATCAGTTCCTCTGTTTTTTTCTGTTTTCGTTCCAGCTGTTTTTCGTAAGAAATACCCTGCAGCTGGCAGCCGCCGCACTGTCTGGCTTTTTGACATTTTTTCACATTGTTTTCCATGACGATTCTCCTCATCAGATCTACATCATTCATTTCATCATTTTCCTGTATTCTGCATCAGCTGTATGATTCCCTGCACCTTTTATTTTTTTTCTGTGCAGTGCCCGCATACCTTCGATCTCACTGCAGATCTCATTCTGCTCGCAATGGCCGCAATCCATTTCTATACTGTCAAAAATATGATTCAGCGTCAACGTCACCTCTTTGACTTTCTCAGCTGTGCCAAACAGTTCCCTGTAAAGCTCACTTTCCCCCAGAATCAGAATTACGGTCACAGATTTCACCTTTTCCATCCGACAAAAGGCCTCATGCACTGTCCATCCTAATTTTGCTGCGTTAAAGCCTGCTGCCTGGGCAGCTTTTCCTATCCGAAGATTAACATGATAATGGGTCGGTGACTGCCGCAGCATCACATCCTTCATTCGGATCCTGGCATCGGTCAAAAGCTCCTCCTGAGTAAACGCATACAGATCATCATCCGCAATATCCTCTGTTTCCAACAAAACGATCTTTCCAAAAGAAATATGAGGCTTTGCCCCATCCATATCTTCAGGATTTCCGATACAATACACACCTTCCGGAATCGTTTTCTCCTGCCATATTTTGTCCTGTTCCTCTTCCGTCTGATTCATCAATCCGGAGAAATCTTTTCCTCTCCCTTCCCTAAGCCGGAAAGAAGGAAGAATCAGATTAATGGACTCTTTGGGATACCCGCCCAATTCCACAGCCGTATCCCTTTCCATAAGAAATGGATTTTTTTCCTGCACTGGCCAGAGGCTTTCCGGCCGAGACAGTCTCTGCATCGGATGGGCACCGCAGTTTTTTACGATTTCCAGAATAAATTTATCAAATATGTTCATTAGATCCGCCGGTCTCTTTTCAAATTATCGTAATGCTTCATCATCGGTTTTTCCAAAAGCTTTACCAGCTTTGTATCCAGATTGAACCAGTAAACGAGCATCGTCAGTACAAAAAATACAGCTATTACAATCGCGATTATCAACAATATTTTCATGGTTATCCTCTTTATATATATATCCCTCTGCCACGCATATTCCTCTTAAATATACAATGACATTCGTGGATTTACTTTCTTTTACATACTCATCTGCCGCGCATACTCCGCAGCCCCCAGCGCACCCATGAGCTGGGGATCGATGGGTAACTCTGCTACTTTGATCCTCAATACCTGTTCAATGGCTTTTTTCAGGCCCTCATTTTTCGCGCAGCCGCCGGTGAGAGTGATCTTTCCGTCTGTACCTGCCTTCTTCGCCATAACGAAACATCTCTTTGCGATCGACACCTGGAGCCCCGCTGCAATCTCTTCTCGAGGTTTTCCCTCGCCAACCAAAGAAATAACCTCAGATTCTGCAAATACCGCACACTGTGCCGTGATCGGAATCACATTTTTCGCAGTCAGTGACAAACGGCAAAATTCATCCAGCGGCATCTCAAAGGCTCTCGCCATGCCCTCGAAGAACTTTCCTGTACCGGCTGCACATTTATCGTTCATTGCAAAATTCTTTACAGTACCGTCAGCATCCACAGCGATGCCCTTGACATCCTGTCCGCCTATATCGATGATACCTGTGATCGTCGGATCTGTCACATGTACCCCCATGGCATGGCATGAGATCTCAGAAATATTTTCATCCGCAAAAGGAACCTTATTCCTTCCGTAACCGGTACCCACCAGATAGGTCAGATCTTCCGGTTTATCCAAATCCTCTACCATAGCGATTGCTTCTGCCAAAGCCAGATTTGCTGTCTCCACGGGATTTATCTTAGAACGTACAGTAGCATGCCCTGCTATTTTTCCTTCTTCGTTCAGAATTACACATTTACCATATGTGGATCCCACATCACATCCACCATAATATTTTGCCATAGCTTCTCCTTACCGTTTCTGTCAGTCTTGTGAAATCGTCTTTTTCTTATAAAGATTTACTTAGGTTTGATTTCATTCCATAACTATCAGCTAATGTTTTATTAATGATCTACTGTAAATCTCGAATATAGTTATTCCATCAAAAAATACCCTTACCAGCTTTCACTGTCATCAAAATCCACTAATGTCGGATCCAGCGGTTTCTCTTTCATAACAGTATCCATATATCTGTTAATATGATCACGCATCGAACGTCTGGAGATTGTTGTCGGATCCATCAGATCCTGGGGCAGCCATACAAAATGCACACCTCTTCGTCTGGCTTCTTCCTCAAAGATACCGCTGATGGCACCCACACCTTTGCAGGAGATCTGATCAAACATAATGATCATATCCGCATTGAACTGCTCATATTTCACCCACAGATCATCGAGGATCACATGGTAACCACCTTTGGTATGTACTCGCATCGTAGCACCCTGTGCCATCTTGGCGATACCGGCCAGCATGCTCTCTTTTGATGAGGTATCGATGATCTCCGATCCCTGAAAATCGATCATCTCCGCAACAGAATCAATACCCCAGCAGTCCAAAAGCCATGCATTCAGGTTCGCATACATATTGGCGGGTGTGTTCCAGAGGATCGCTCTGTGGCGAACCGTCTTGGGAAACTTATTCTGAGCTACCTGTCTGCGAAGAATAGCATTGACTTTTTCATCATTTTTCAAGGCAATTTTGGAGCCGCAGGCTGCCTGATACTCAAAGATTCTGTACAGCCAGGCTGTTGCTCCCGTATGGGGCGAAATATCTGTCATATTCATCTCCCATTTTTCCATTTTCAGGCGGGTCTGCTGATTATAGATCTCCACAGCTTCCTTCAGTGCATCCCAGTCATAGACAGCACCGGTCTGCTTTTCGATAAACCTAATACAATCCATATATTCAGCAACAGCGTATTCCTGCACATTTTCCCGTTTCCAGCGAAGCGGAATATTCAGCGCATGGCTTTTCAGGCCATGACGTCTGTCCTGCAGCGCTGAGGTCATAATAGAACCGTCACACGGCATATTGCAGGAAATAAAGCACGGAGCTGCCAGTATCGGATAATCATCTTCTATAGCAATACCTGCTTCCAGAGACGGCAATGGGCATACGTCCGCAGGCAGACCGTAAGACTCGGACTGTTCAATGTAATGCACGGGAGAATGCTGATTGATCAAAGACGGAAGATATGCTGCAAATTCCTGCTGCAGAATTACTTTGTATCCCTTGAATCCTTTCGTCAGAAGGATCGGCACCAGCTCGTCCAGTACAATGATCTTCTTTCCGGCTTCTTTTGCCTTTTCGGAATTCGGATGCAGATGCAGATCAGCAGTAAAAAGATCTGTCAGCATCTGTGTCACTTCTATAACCAGCGTATTCATATTATTTCTGGCTGCACGAAGGGCCGCCCCCTGCATGCTCGCCATCATTCGATCGAAAAATGACGGCACCGTAAGATATGTAAACATCCAGCGATAACGAAATAACGCTTTCACATTCTGGATCGGATGTTTTAACAGCCAGGCAGCCAGCATATACCACAGCTTCAGCCACTGGGTATAATCGTACCAGGTGTCCTTAAGTCCTCTCCACTGGCGGTGCTTCAATATGGCCGTTTTCTCTTTATACAGATTTCCCTGTCCTGCCATTATCTCACACCCCTTTCTTTTTGCCGTTTTTTCAGGCTGATGCTCTCCACAAAAGCCTGCACACGGGTCATCAGCTGTCCCGAACCACTGATCACATATTCACGATCCACAGACATGACAGGAATATCACTTTTATCTTTTAAATATGCCGTTCCGATCAGTTTTTCATATCCCCAGAAATCGCAGAATTTTGCCTGCTCATACACAATACCATCAGCCTTAAATTCTTTCGCATAACGAAGAAGCTCCTCATGCCGCTGCATGACCTTATCCTGTGACATAAAGCGCGGACACATATTTGTATCCAGATAAAATCTGCATACCTGTTCAAGCGCCGGTTCTGTATCCGTCAGCGGGATCTGCTGCCGTCCCGGGATCGTACCAAAGCAATATCTGTCGGTGACTACATAAGCTCTGCAAGCCTCCATTATTTCAGAAAACGCATAATCGTCCAGTTCTGATCCCACAACCACCAGTCTGGCGCGCCATTTATTTTTCTCATCCGCCTCTCTCGTGCGCAGATCCTCCAGCGTTTCCTTCAGATACGGCAGAATCTTTGCCGTCGGACAGGCATAAGAAACCAGCGAAAGAATATGCATTTCTCTGGGCGTGATCCTTGGATTGCTTTCTTTTCTGAGCACAGAAATCTCCTCAAAGATCGCGCACATTTCATTGTGCTCCTTCACCGCCGCACGAATGGCCGTGTCAGAAATGTCAATACCGAAGCGCTCCTGCAAGGGTTCCAAAAATTCATGCGTTATCTGTGTTACATAATGTTTTACTCCATGTTCTGAGACTTTTAAAGGTGCATCAATGATTCCATGAGCAAATTTATCATTTTTAATCAGCTTCAATTCATCTACGTTTTCTACCACACGGTTCATCTGCTGACACGTTTCTGAAGCACACCAGTAATCCAGAAAATTGTAACCACCTTCAAATGCACGTTCAAAAAGAGCTCTGGAATAGCCACAGATAAAAGAAGACATATAGTACTGTGAAATATCCAATGACCCTGTTCTAGGTGCTCTCAGGCGAACACTAAATGCACGATCCACATTCAGTAAAACCTCCGGAATATAATAACAAGTATAACCAACCGCTACATTTCCCTCATCTTTTGCTTTACGCACAAGGGAATTGTTGGCCTCTTCAAGCAATTCTTCGTAAAAATGTATGTGTTTCAGATCTCTCATTTATGCCCCGATCTCCTCTAAGATCTCTGCCAGTTTTTTTACGGTCAAACTGTCAGCATTCAATTTCATCATACTTTCGCCCTGGATATCCAGCAATTCCAGATCCTCGTCTTCCGGAATATATCCGGCAACCGTAAGTCCCTCCGTATTCAGAAGCTCCAACAGTTTTTCATTTCTGACTCTGTTGATAATAGCATACTCTCTGGAATACATATCCAGATCTGCCGCAACTTTTTTAATAGTTTTCAACACATCAATGCCCTTCTTTGAGGAATCACTGACCAGAATCAGGTCAGTCACCTTCTGCATGACCCGGCGATTGATCTGCTCGATCCCAGCCTCTCCATCGATCACCACGTAATCAAAGCTTTCTGTCAGTTCTGAAATAATATCCTTCAAAAAGCTGTTGACGGAGCAATAGCATCCGGCTCCCTCCGGGCGTCCGATAGCCATAAAGCAGAAGTTACCGCAATCCACAACTGTATTCGTCACTTCATAGTGAGCTTCATTCATCACTTCCAGAGCCGAAGGCTTATGGGGTGCTTTAAACTCATCGATAAACTGCAGCCTCACATCGTTTACTGTATGATCTACAGCAATACCAAGGGCTGTGGACAGTCCCACTGCCGGATCCGCATCGATCGCTAATATTTTTTTATCAGGGTGGTGCTCGGCCAGAAGCCTCACTGTCAATGCTGAAAGAGATGTCTTTCCCACACCGCCTTTTCCTGTAAACGCAAATACTCGTTCTGCCATAATTTTTCTCACTTTCTCAAAGATCATCTGCGCGTTATCTTTGGCAAAAAAAGAACCGACTGTCTTTGGACAGCCGACCCTTTCTTTGGATCTTTTTTATTATACCAGAGGTGAGCCATAATGAACAGCCATAATTCAGACTGCTTTTTTCATCTCTTCCTTCAGCGCTTTCTCCTGCATTTCCTGAATCTCCGGGATCATGGAAAGCATGGGTTTCTCATTTTTGCCATGAAGAATACGATCCACATAATTCTTCGTACAGCGCATTACGATGGGTGAAAGCACCAGCACACCGATCAGGTTCGGGATCATCATCAGACCGTTAAAAGTATCGGAAATATCCCAGGCCAGCTGTGCTTTCATCACAGAACCTGCCAGCACAATGATACAGAATATTACACGGTATACTTTGACAGCGCCTGTACCGAACAGATACTCACAGGCCGTGGCACCGTAATGGCTCCAGCCAAGTACCGTAGAATAAGCGAACAGCAGGATGGCAATAGCCACAAATGCCGAACCTACGAATCCAAAATGATTACCGAAGGCGTAACTTACCAGTGAACTGGAACCAATGGCCTCAGCGGCTTCTGTCATCTGTCCTGTGACGAGATCGATAGCTCCTGAGCTCAAAATTGTCAGCGCTGTCAGTGTACATACAATGATGGTATCCGCAAACACTTCAAAGATACCCCACATACCCTGACGGACAGGCTCTTTCACGTTGGAGCTGGAATGTACCATTACAGAGGAACCAAGACCTGCCTCGTTGGAAAATACACCTCGTTTCATACCCATTTTCATGGCCAGTGCGATACCGGAGCCAACGATACCGCCGCCCACAGATTTCAGGGCAAAAGCACCTTTAAAAATAGAAACAAAAACAGCCGGAATCGTACCGATATTCATGGCAATGATGATCACAGAACCGATGAGATACAGGATAACCATGAACGGAACAACCTTCTCCGTGATCGCTGCGATTCTCTTCAGACCGCCGATAACAACGAGAGCTACAGCCACAAACAAGAAAATACCGGTTGCCAGCACCGGAATACCGAATGCTGTATTTACGTTCGTAACCATGGAGTTTACCTGGCTCATGTTGCCGATACCAAAAGATGCCAGCAGACAGAAACAGGAAAACAGAACGGAAAGCACCAGTCCGATGGTTTTGCAGCCCTTCTTGGAACCAAGACCATCTTTCAGATAATACATGGCACCGCCGGCCCATTCACCTTTGGCATTTTTACGACGATAAAGAATACCGAGAACGTTCTCGGAATAGTTGGTCATCATACCGAAAAAGGCGATCAGCCACATCCAGAATACAGCGCCGGGACCACCCACGGCAATCGCACCAGCCACACCGACGATATTACCGGTACCTACGGTAGCTGCCAGAGCTGTACAAAGAGACTGGAACTGTGAGATACTTTTATCTTCCGTATGTTTGGTAACATTTCTGTCGCCAAAAATAGCGCCGATGGTATTTTTCAGCCAGTGACCGATATGGGACAGCTGGAAAAACTTTGTCAGACATGTCATCAGGATACCAACAAAGCCTAAAAGGATCAGTGCCGGCCATCCCCAGACCACATTGTTAATGGCACCGTTTACATTGGTAATTATTTCTATCATACTCTTTCCTCCTCATCTGCACCGCTTTTTCCTGCATAAAAGCAAAAAACGTGGGCAACCAAATGGCTGTCCACGTTGACAAATCTTATGTTCTCTATGCAGGTACAAAAACTGTACCGAACTTTCTTAGACTTTAACACATTACCCTACGGAATTCAACACTTTTTTGAATTTTTCTGTTCAAAGGGTAAACTCATTTTTAATGGCAAAGCCATGATCCATGGGACCGCTTCCCTGTCCCAGGTTCAACATGGCTGAAAGTGCGCCGGAGATATACTCCTTTGCACGTTCCACACTCACTTCCATGGAAAGCCCCTTGGCAAGATTAGAGGCTATCGCAGAGGACAATGTGCACCCGGTTCCGTGAGTGTTTGGATTATCAATGCGTTTCCCTTTAAACCAGCGATAAGATCCGTTTGTATACAAAAGATCATTGGCATCATTGAGCTGATGGCCACCCTTAACCAGCACTGCGCAGTGATACGTGTCTGCAATCTGTCGTGCAGCTTTGATCATATCCTCAGCAGAACGCACAGCACATCCTGTCAATACTTCCGTTTCCGGAATATTTGGAGTCAGCAAAGAAGCCAGAGGAAACAGCTCTGTTTTCAGCGTATCCACTGCCTCGTCACAAATCAGCTTTGCACCACTGGTGGCTACCATCACAGGATCCACCACGATATTCTTTGCTCCGTACTGTTTTAATCGTTGAGAGATAGTACAGATCAATTCACATTCCGAAACCATACCGATTTTTACCGCATCGGGATAGATGTCTGTAAACACAGCATCCAGCTCCTGAGTCAGAAACTCCGGTGTAACATTCAGAATAGCTGTCACTCCTGTGGTATTCTGGGCTGTCAGCGCTGTGATCGCGCTCATGGCATAGACACCATTGGCCATCATGGTCTTGATATCCGCCTGGATGCCGGCACCGCCGCTGGAATCACTTCCTGCTATTGTCAGAGCTGTTTTCATGGTATTATCTCCTTTGCCTCATGTAATGTCTTCTGGGTTTTCTATACGTATCTGTTCAGTACCTTCACCGATGTGATTCATCCCATTTTTCTGGAAATTCTTTTAATTTATGCAAATACACATCTGCCGTCATCTCCAGCCCCTGCTGGTCACTCTCACCCTGTGCATCGTACACCCCCACACAGCGAAAACCCGCTGTTTTCGCCGTTTTCAGAGCATAGAGTGAATCCTCAAACACCAGTATCTCTTCGGCAGAACACTCAAGACTCTGAGCCGCCAGCTCATAGATCCGGGGCGAATGCTTACTTTCCCCGACTTCACTGGTAGTGTAGATCTCCTGCATATACGAAAGCAGGCCAAGCCGATTTAACGCTTCTGTCACATGGGGCCGCGGACTGGAGGTGGCTGCTGCCATCTTTACGCCCTGTTCCTGTAAGAAGGCAAGCAGTTCTTTTGCTCCCTCTTTTGCCGGAACTTCTTTGTAGTAATAGTCCCTTAAGATCTGCTCCAGATCGGCAATGATCTCTTCTTCTCTTTTTTCCAGCCCAAAAGTACGTTTAAGATACGCCGCCCCCTGCTCCATGCTCATGGAAAACAGTGTCTCACTCATCCCCGACACAGGCTGCATGCCCATACTGAGGATATATCTCGCGCCAAGATCATACCATATGCCCAGGGAATCCAGCAGCACACCGTCCAGATCAAAAATAGCTCCCCGGATCATGCGCTCACCATGGCTTCTGTAGCTTTTTTCAGGTTTTCTGAGGCTTTGCGGATATCTTCTTTTGCATAGATCGCGCTGATCACGGCAATGCCACAGATCCCGCTTTTTGCCAATTCATGAACATTACCCTGTGTGATACCTCCAATGGCAATTACCGGGATGGATACAGCCGCACAGATAGCCTTTAAGGTCTCAAAGGGTACATCCTCAGCGTCATCCTTGGAGCTGGTGGGAAATACCGCACCCACACCGAGATAATCAGCACCCCTTTTTTCCGCCAGAACAGCCTGCTCTACGGTCTGGGCAGATACACCGATAATTTTATCCGGGCCAAGCTTTTTGCGCACATCTCCGGCTTCCATATCACTCTGTCCCACGTGCACACCATCTGCATCCATCATTACGGCAATATCCACGTTGTCATTGATGACGAAAGGAACATGGTATTCTTTACAGAGTTCCTTTAGCTCTCTGGCTTCCTCGAGAAAATGCTCCTGATCCAGATGTTTCTCTCGAAGCTGGACAAAGGTAACACCTCCGTCCAGACTCTCCTTAACTACTTCTTTTAATGATCTGCCATTTAACCAGGAACGGTCTGTCACGGCATACAGAAGCAGATCTTTCTTATCGCAGTTCATATTTTGCTCCCTTCTCCAGGGTGTCTCCATCCATGTTGTAGATAGCGTCGATAATGCGGTTTCTGTAGGTAGAGTTTCCGTCTCCCTCCTGCATATGCTCCCAGCCAAGCTCACCGGCCAATCCCATGGTACATACGGCTGCTGCCACTGCTTCCAGCTTATTCTCCGGATTAGCTACAACAAATGCAGTAGTCATTCCAGACAGCTGGCATCCTGTACCTGTAATCTTACCCATTTCCGGACGTCCATTACGGATCACATAGCATGCATCTGCATCCGCTACCAGATCAATGGCACCTGTGATAGCAATGATCGCCTTTGTCTGTGCCGCAAAATTCTTTGCAAAACGGACAGCGTCATCCAGCGTCTCCTCTGTTACACGATCAGCCACATCCGCATCCACACCTTTGGTGGTGCCGCTGCCCAATGCCAGAGTCTTAATTTCCGAGATATTTCCTCGAATTACAGTAATATTCAGCATATCCATCAGTTCCAGAGCCGTATTGGTACGAAGAGCGGATGCTCCTGCGCCAACGGGATCAAGAAGGATCGGGTGATTCAGCTCGCTGGCCTTCTTTCCGGCAACTTTCATTCCCTCGATGCTTCTCTGATTCAGTGTGCCGATATTGATGTTCAGACCCCCGCAGATAGAAGTGATCTCCTCCACATCCTCCGGTTCGTCAGACATGATCGGACTTCCGCCGCAGGCCAGAAGAACATTGGCCACATCATTGACGGTGACATAGTTGGTGATGTTGTGTACCAGCGGTACAGTGTTTCTCACGTTTTCAAGACAGTTTTTCAGCATTTTTTCCACACTCCTTTTGTTTGTTGGACAAACTCTGATGGTTGGAACAGGCTCATTATCCTGTGTTCATGCCGCAGCGCAAAAATGCGGACATGCCATAAAGACACATCCGCACAATAAATTCATACAAAAATCCAGTATGACTGCGTTTATCCCTACGTTGGCATTATCCAAATCAGGTTATGGGTCAAGGCGATACAGCCTACTCTCAGCCTGCTTTTTGCAAGCTCCCCTTGTCGTAATGTATTATAGTGCCATGACACATGAAACGCAATAGCTATTTCCAGAAAGTTTTCTCAGGATTTTTTGAACAGACTGGTCAGTTTTTCCCAGAATCCCGGATTTTCTGTTTCTGCTTCTTCCGTTTCCTCCTCATCCGGAATACTGATTGC
Organism: Lachnospiraceae bacterium; assembly: GCA_016301965.1. Classification (GTDB taxonomy): domain Bacteria; phylum Bacillota; class Clostridia; order Lachnospirales; family Lachnospiraceae; genus UBA11957. The sequence continues at coordinate 17,668 of JAEDOO010000012.1, forward strand.
GTCTGTGGTGATGACAAACTGTACGCTTTCAATATTGGTATTATCCGCAGAAACAAAGGACACCGTCTCCACATCTGATCCGGTTACAGACGCCAGAAGCTCATCAATCTTGTCACTGATTTCCGTATCCATACCGGAGGTTTCATCCCACATTTCTTCGGTTCCATCCTTCATCTCACCGGTGCCGTCATACAGCTTTGCAATACCGGTCAGAAGTTCAGACACACCATCATCCAGCTGCCCGGTACCGTCCTTCAATGTACCTGTGGCCGTACAGAATTCCCCAATTCCTTTCAAAAGCTCTGAAGTTCCCTGATACAGTGTACTGCTGCCATCTCTAAGCTCAACGGTGCCTTCCACCAGAGTGGTGCTGCCTCTGGAAACCTGTTGATAACCCACTACCACCTGGGCTACACCGTCCGTATAGGCATTCAGACCGCTGTCCAGCGTTCCATACTCTTCCACCAGAAGATTTACAGCATTTTTAAGCTCAGTCATATGATTCATCATACCGGTCAAGGTAGCTGCCAGATTGCCTACAGCATAGTTAAACTCTGTATAATTATTCCTCAGAATAAGAGCACCTGCCGCCAGTTCTGATATTTTTTCCGAAGCACTGTTTAAATATACCTCTGTGCCTTCAATGCAGGCATTATTGGCTGCCAGCAACATCTTTATCTCATTGGCAAGATTCGTACATTTCGTTTTCCATGGTTCAATAACAGCAGACGATATACCAAATCTCAGTAATACATTTTCTATTGTATCAACACTTTCAAGCAATCTGTTTATTTCACCAATGGCACTTGTATTACCGGCCTTTACCGTATCAACATCCACACCATTTGCGGCCATGATTGCTTTATAGCTCTCGTAGTTGATCTGCTTCAAACTGTCGCTTCCGGCTTTCAGTTCCTCTATACCTTCCAGAATGGCTCCAGAAGCCGCAACCAGCTGCTGCACTTCTTCCCCCGAATCGCCAACGCTCTGTAAAGCTGCCTGCAGCTGTTCCAATGCGGCTTGCATTTCCGCAGAACCGCCTGTCAGTTCACCGGACTGTGCATTTAACGCATCCAGTCCCGTCTGCACCTGGGCAATACCCTGGTTCAGAGATTTCATTCCCGCATCCAGAGAAGCTGCGCCACCATCCAGAAATTTTGCACCGGTATTGACCAACTCGCCGCCATCTTTCAGCGTACCGGCACCATCCTGCAGCTGTGCTGCCCCGTCATCCAGATCTTCTGTACCTCTCTTGAGATCATCTTTTACGCTGTCCTGCAACTCTGACACACCGTCTTTCAAGTCACTCGCGCCATCGTCCAGTTCCTGTATGGCATCCTGCAGTTCTGTGATTTTATCCATCAGCTCATCGTCATCCACATCGATATCGAGGCTCAGCGGAATTCCGTTAATGGAAATCGCATCCATCTCAAAATCTGTCACATCCGCTGTGATCTCTGTCTCTATTCCTTCTCCCGGAAGAATCGTGTAGGTCAGCTGCTTATCACTGCCCACATTAGCAATGGCAGCACCCTCCGCCACAATATGTTTATAGTTTTCCGTATCCAGTGTTATTGACGCCTGCAGAGCGTAACTGTCAAAGAAATCTCCTCTGCATCTGTCATTCTCCGTAATATGCAGCGCAATCTTTAACTTTCCGCTTTTTCCGGCCAGTTCATCCCCGCTGTATTCTTTTCCGTCCAGATAGTAGCGGACAGAAATGTTCCAGGGGATCTGATCGCTGTCCAATTTACCTTCATAATACAGTTTTCCGGCCGATGCGTTGATCTTTATCGTTTCTTTGTCCTGACGGATTTCATCCGTTGTATTCATATTGCGGACTTCCCGGTAATTACCGTAATCAACAATCTGCGCGTCATCATCCAGATCGAAGATATTGACCACATTGATTTCTTTCACGGAGCCGTCGGCATCCAGATTCACATACACTACTTCTTCCTTCGGTGTGTTGGCTTCTGCTGCCGCCGGCATGGCAGCAGACAGTGTCATTGCCGTTGACATAACCACAGCCACCACTTTCTGATGTTTCTTTATCCCTTTCATTTTATACTTCCTCCTTTACCACTGACAGCTTCTTTCCCAAATTCTTTGCAGGCTTGTATCTGTTCAGTAGCTTCACAGTTACGCAGGCCTTTCTTTTTATCCCGGATCACAAGACGATCAAACAGATATAACAGTCCGGGCAGCACAAAGAGTACAATAAACAGCGAACAGAGCGCTCCTCTTCCGATGAAGATACCAAGCTGGGCCAGAAGCTGATTGCTGGAAAAATAACCCAGCAGGAATCCGACCACCGTCAGCACGCTGCCCGAGGTCAGAATGGAAACAGATACATTGGCCAATGTCTCCACCACGGCTTCCTTTTTTCCCAGCGTCTGTCGGTTTTCTTTATATCTGTCCGTCATCAGGATCGCATAGTCCACCGTTGCTCCCAACTGTATGGAACTGATGATCAGGTAGGCGATATAGAAAATACGGGCATTCAAAAAATACGGGAAGGACAGGTTGATCCATATCGCTGTTTCAATACTCAGTACAAGAATAACCGGCAGTGAAATCGATTGCAGCGTCAACAGCAATACCAGGAATACAGCGCCGATAGCCAACAGATTAACCTTTACCATATCCGCCATGACCGTATCCATCAGGTCATAGGTACTGACACCCTCTCCCGCCAGATCCACATAGGAAATAATACTTTTTACATGCTTCAGTTCATTCAACTCATCAGAAAGCTTCGTCTGTGTAGCCATTTCCTCCTTCGGTACCAGCAGCACATACGTGTCATTTTCTCCGAATACTTCCTCTATCGCCAGAGTATCCTGCCCCAGTTTTGTATCAGAACCAAATATTCGGGAGGAACCGAAATAATAATCGTTGGAATTGGATGCCAGATATGCCGGAACAATCATCACAAAAAACAGGCACACCATAAGAAGCATGATACGGCGTACAACTTTTCCAAAGCCATGAAATCCCGGCACGAAAGCTCTGTGTTTTGTTCTGTCCATCAGTTTATACGTGGATAAAATCAGCGCCGGCATAAATACAAACACCGTAATCAGGCTGATATCCACACCTTTCGCCAAAGCCAGGCCCAGATCCGGGCCGATGCGAAACTGCATCAGTACCAGCGCCAGAAATCCGATTACCGTGGTCAAACCGCTGGACAGAATCGATGATGTAGATTTACAAAGCGCATCCACCATGGCCTCTTTTGCGTCCGGATATTCCAGACGGCATTCCTCAAACCGGTGGATCAGAAAAACAGTGTAATCCAGAGAAACTGCCAGCTGAAGGATACTTCCGGCAGATAATCATTCATATCGTAATTGACCGCTACCATATTCTGCAGAAATATACAGCATATGGCTGCCACGATAAAGAATGTCATCACCGTTTTGCGGTGACTGACGATCACCGTATAAAATTTTCTCATCACTGCTCCTCGCTTTCCGGACTGGCTCTTTCATTTGCGGAATAAGTATACTGACTGTTCGCTGGTTATAAAATGGTCACTTATTCCACATTTGTATCATTATGGGACAAAATCGAAAATCTGACCGTAATATTTCTGGCAGATCATCGAGATTGTCTATTGTTTCCCGGACAAATATCCGTATAATAAAATCCGGAGGTAAACCATATGAAGCATGAAGATATTTCTTTTCAGACAAAAAAATCGCTTTCCGAAGCACTGAAAAAAGCCATGAAAAAGAAGCCTTTTCAGAAAATCTCCGTAAGCGAGCTGGTAGCGGCATGCCAGATGAACCGAAAAACCTTTTACTATCATTTTGAGGATATCTATGCACTGCTGAAATGGACTTTTGAACAGGAAGCCATTGAGGTGGTCAAGCATTATAATCTGATGGTAGATTATGAAGAAGCCATCACCTTTATTATGGATTATATAGAAGCCAACGAATATATCATCAATTGCGCCTATGGCTCCATCGGCCGGGACGAATTGAAACGATTTTTCTACGCAGATTTTCATGATATCGTTATTTCTTTTATCAGTCAGGCAGAGGATATGGCAGGAAAATATTTGAATGACGATTACAAAGAATTTCTCATTTCCTTTTATCTGGAAGCCATCACCGGTACCATGATCGACTGGATCAAAAACCGGGATAAAATGGATCGCCAGACGAGTATTGACTACATTTATACTACTGTCCGAAAGACACTGACTGTGCTGATCAGCGACAGTCCCTTTCAGAAACAGTAAGCCCCTTGCCGGTTGGCGCAAAAAAAGAAACGCCGTATAAAGCGTTTCTTTTTTGTTCATAAACCAGCAGTTCCAGACTTTTACCGTAGGATGCTATTTTTCATCGCAGACCTGAAAAATATAGAACTTAAGATAATAACTCTCATCCGCCGCCCACAGAATCGGATGATCGGCGGACTGGGTACGGTATTCCACCTGTCTGAGACGCTTGTGGGCACTCTGTGCTGCCTGACGGATCACTTTGGTAAAATTTTCATAATCCATGTAGTGGGAGCAGGAACAGGTAGCCAGATAACCTCCGTCTTTCACCAGCTTCAGACCGCGAATATTGATCTCACGGTAACCCTTCATGGCATTTTTGATGGTATTTTTGGATTTTGTAAAGGCCGGGGGATCCAGGATCACCACATCATACTTCTCCCCTGCCGCCTCCAGCCGGGGAAGCTCATCAAACACATCCGCCGCCCGAAAATGCACGGTATCCGAAAGTCCGTTCAACGCAGCATTTGCAGTGGCCTGTTCTACAGCGTATTCGGAAATATCCAGTCCGGTAACCTCCGCCGCTCCCGCGATGCCCGCATTCAGCGCGAAGGTTCCCATATGTGTAAAACAGTCCAGCACCCTTTTCCCTTTACAGAGCCGCTGGATAGCCAGACGATTGTATTTCTGATCCAGGAAAAATCCCGTCTTCTGGCCATCCTTCACATCCACTAAATATTTCACACCATTTTCGGTAATCTGCACATTAGTATCAAATTCCGGCCCGATAAAGCCTTTTACCCTTGACATACCTTCCTTGATTCTCTCCTTGGCATCGCTTCTCTCATACACACCGCGAATCACGATGCCATCCTCCAGTAAAATCTCTTTCAACAGTTCAACGATTCTCAACTTCATTTTATCGATGCCCATAGCCAGAGATTCCACCACCAGTACGTCCTCATATTTGTCAATCACCAGTCCCGGCAGAAAATCCGCCTCGCCAAATACGACACGGCAGCTGGATGTATCCACCGTATCCTTACGGTAATTCCAGGCATTCTGAAGACGCATCCGCAAGAAGTCATCATCGATCACGACATCCTTCTTCCGGGTCATCATACGGATCCTTATCTTGGAATTCTGGTTAATAAAGCCCTGTCCCATAGGATAGCCGTCAAAATCATGAACCATCACCATATCGCCGTTTTCAAAATGTCCCATGATGGAATCTATCTCATTATCGTATATCCAGAGGCCCCCGCTTTTTAATACGCGTCCTTCGCCTTTTTTCAATGTCACTACTGCACTCATTTTTTCTCTCTTTCCACCGCATCTACGGTCTTTTCTCTGTAATGCTCCCAGTATAGCATATTTTCTGTGAAAACGCCCTTTTTCTTCATAGAATTTTCACTTGCGTATCCGCACAGCCTCGATATACAATACAAGCATGTATCCAAGAAGTATTCTGGAGTTACAGAAAAAATTACACAATATCTGCAGACAGATGTATTACATAACTGCAGCAAGAAAGGAGAATGTCTTTTGTACGCTGTTATTGCCAATTTTCCCGTACTTCTAAGTTCTTCCGTAGATTTCAAAAAAGTTCTGAAGGGCATTAAGGCGCTTTGGGAATCCAATCTCGTTAAAGCCGCCATCATGGTGCTGATTATGCTGGCCATGATTAAGCTCCTGAATCTTGTATTTAAATCTTTTAAAGGAAAAAATACGATCCACGTGAATTTTATCCGAAGCATCCTACAGGCATTGATCGTGATTTTTTTCCTGATCCAGATCGGAAGCCTCTCCGATTCCATGGCCAAATTTTATAATTCTATCCTGATGTCTTCCTCTCTGTTGGTGGTCGTACTTGGTTTTGTTTTTCAGGAGGGACTATCTAATATTGTTCACGGTTTTATCCTGACGTTTTTTAAACCCTTTGACATTGGAGACCGCGTAAAGATCAACGTTGACGGTGTGGATATCACCGGTTATATCCGATCGATCAATCTTAGAAATACCGTTATTCAGAATGTTTACAACAACAGCAGCGTGATCATTCCCAATGCCAAGATGGACCTGTGTGTCATTGACAACAGCTATTTCGATGAAGATTCTGCCAATTCCAATTTTCTGGATATTGAGATCACCTATGAATCCAATCTGGACAAGGCCTGCAAGCTTCTCTCTCTGACCATTGACAACCATCCGCTGGTACAGAAAGTCAAAAAATCAGATGCCCCGCCCACAGCGGTACTGGTTAACCAGCTTGGAGCAAGCGGTGTTACCCTGCGAGCCAGCGTGATCACCTCTACTATTGAAGAAAACTTCGTGGCCTGCAGTGATATCCGCAAAGATCTCCTGCATCTGTTTGCCCTGGATCCGGAACTGGAATTCGCTTATCCTCACGTGGTAACCGTTCC
>JAEDOO010000001.1 GCA_016301965.1 Lachnospiraceae bacterium
GATATTTCGGATGAAGTGGATATCCTAAAAACCTGTGCGGGAACCATGCTGAATGCCCGTCTGATCCCTCTGATCTCTGAATTTATGGAGGCGGTGCGTCATGTCATGGAAAAGCGGGGGCTGGATGTACCGATCTCTATTGTGCGAAGCGACGGAAGCCTGATGTCGGAGGAAATGGCCAGAGAATGTCCGGTGGAAACACTGCTGTGCGGACCGGCGGCCAGTGTGGTGGGCGGCAGTACGCTGGCAGCCAGAGACGATGCGGTGATCGTGGACATGGGCGGTACCACTACCGATATCGCCATCGTGCGAAAGAAAGAGCCGGTGATGGCAAAAAGCGGCATCCATATCGGCCAGTGGAAGACCATGGTCAAGGGACTGTATGTGGAAACCTTTGGTCTGGGCGGCGACAGTGCGGTGCGGTTTAAGGATCATGAGCTGTATCTGGACACGGTTCGCGTGATTCCCCTTTCTATTCTGGCGGCGGAGTATGACACTGTGTTGCCAAAGCTTAAGGAACTGGCAAAAAAGAAAAGATTTCATTCCTGCTGGATCCACGAATTTTATGTGCTGCAGAAGGATATCCGGGACAAAAAGGGGTATTCTGATGAAGAACAGGCTGTGTGCGAGGCATTAAAGGATGGGCCGCTGATCACCTTGGAGCTGGCGGAACGCTTTGGCAAGGATCCTCATTTCCTTCGTCTGGAACGTCTGGAGCAGGATGGGGTGATCATGAAGAGCGGGCTGACGCCTACGGATATGATGGTGCTGAAAGGCGATTTTGACAAATACGATAAGGAAGCGGCCGAGACAGCGCTGCTGTGTTTCAGACCGAATGTGCATATGCCCATAGCGGATATTCCGGATGCGGTATATGAGATGGTGGAAAAGCGCATGTACCGGAATCTGGTCAGGATCATGCTGCGGCAGCAGTATGGCATACAGAAAGCTCTTTTTGCGGGAGAAGCTCTGGAACAGCTTTTGGACGTAATGTATGTGCAGGCCGTAAATTCCCTGAATAATCCGGAGAAAGTGGGAGAAGCATCTTTGAAATTCCACTTGAATATGCCTCTGGTGGGAGTCGGAGCGCCGATCCATGTTTTCCTTCCCCGGGTAGCGGCACTTCTGGGAACGGAGGCGGTGATCCCGGAAAATGCCGGTGTGGCGAATGCCCTGGGAGCTGTGGCAAGCCGGGTGGTGGCCAGAGTGCAGGTTCGTGTGAAAGCGGAGTATAAGGACGGCTACTGCTACGGTTACGAGGTTTTCGAGAAAGGTAAGAGGCATATGTTTGTCAAATACGGCGATGCGGAAGCCTTTGGCTATGAAGTGGCCAAACGTGAGGTGCTTGAAAAAGCCCTGCGGCAGGGTATCCAATCCTCTCCAAGGGTGGAGCTTGGCAAAAAACAGATCAAAAGCTGTGCCGACGATTCCGGTGTTTTATTTGAGACCTGGATCACAGCTGTGGCCACGGAGGAGTAGAGCTTGGAACTGTGGAAAAAAATTGACAAAAATCGCAGATTACCCGGGAGATTTTGTTGAAAAACGAACGGGCCTGTGGTAGAATTTCAAAGATTATGGGGTGATTTCACAATGGGTCTCTGTGAGTAAAAACAGATGCCTGCTGTGAAAAGTTATTATGAAAGGATTACGGTGAACAAATGAAAGCTTTTCTTATTCTGGAAGATGGACATGTTTTTACCGGAACTAGCATCGGTTCAAGGAAAGAGATCATCAGTGAGATCGTATTTAATACTTCCATGACAGGTTATCTGGAAGTGCTGACCGATCCCTCCTATGCCGGACAGGCCGTATGTATGACATATCCGCTGATCGGCAACTATGGTATCTGCTATGAAGATCAGGAGTCCTTAAGACCCTGGCCGGACGGCTATATCGTTCGTGAACTTTCCCGTATGCCGAGCAATTTCCGCTGTGAAGATTCAATTCAGAATTTTCTGAAACGCTATGATATTCCCGGCATCGCCGGTATTGATACCCGTGCGCTGACAAAAATTCTGCGAGAAAAGGGTACCATGAACGGTATGATCACCACCAATGAGAATTATGATCTGGACGAGATTATGCCGAAGCTGCATGCTTACAGAACCGGTAATGTGGTGGAGAAGGTTACCTGTACAGAAAAATCTGTATTGAAAGGTGACGGCTATAAAGTGGCTCTGATGGATTTTGGAGCAAAGAACAATATTGCCAAAAGTTTAAACAAGAGAGGCTGTGAGGTGACGATCTATCCGGCCTACACTAAGGCTGAGGAAATTTTGGCTTCCAATCCGGACGGTATCATGCTGTCCAACGGTCCTGGAGATCCGAAGGACTGTGGACCGATCATTGATGAGATCAAAAAGCTCTATGACTCCAATGTACCGATCTTTGCTATTTGTCTCGGCCACCAGCTGATGGCCCTGGCGACCGGCGCAGATACGCACAAGATGAAATACGGTCACCGCGGCGGTAACCATCCGGTCAAGGATCTGGCTACCGGTCGTGTTTACATTTCCTCACAGAACCACGGTTATGTGGTGGATACGGATCATCTGGATCCGAAGGTGGCTGTCCCGGCATTTGTCAATGTCAATGACGGTACCAACGAAGGTCTTTCCTATGTAAATAAGAATATTTTTACGGTACAGTTCCATCCGGAAGCCTGCCCGGGACCGCAGGATTCAGGATATCTGTTTGACCGTTTCCTGGAAATGATGGGAGGTGCAAAATAATGCCGAAGAATCCGGAAATCAAGAAAGTACTTGTCATCGGTTCAGGCCCGATCATCATCGGTCAGGCTGCCGAGTTTGACTATGCAGGAACGCAGGCCTGTCGTTCTCTGAAAGAGGAAGGTATCGAGGTCGTTCTGTTAAACTCCAATCCGGCAACGATCATGACCGATAAGGATATCGCTGACCGTGTATATATCGAGCCTCTTACGGTAGAGGTAGTGGAACAGCTGATTATTAAGGAAAAACCGGACAGCGTACTGCCCACTCTGGGCGGACAGGCCGGATTGAATCTGGCCATGGAACTGGAGGAAAGAGGCTTCTTAAAAGAGCACAATGTGCGTCTGATCGGTACCACATCCCAGACGATCAAAAAGGCAGAAGACCGTCTTGAATTTAAGAGCACCATGGAAAAGATCGGTGAGCCGGTGGCTGCGTCTCTCGTGGTAGAGAGCGTGGAGGATGGTCTGGCTTTCGCAGAAAAAATCGGTTATCCTGTCGTACTTCGTCCGGCCTATACTCTGGGCGGCAGCGGCGGCGGTATCGCCAACAATCCGGTGGAAATGGAAGAAATCCTGCAGAATGGTCTGCGCCTTTCCCGTGTGGGACAGGTACTGGTAGAGCGCTGCATCGCCGGCTGGAAAGAGATCGAGTACGAGGTTATGCGTGACGGTGCAGGCAACTGCATTACCGTTTGTAATATGGAAAATATTGACCCGGTGGGTGTGCATACCGGTGACAGTATCGTTGTGGCTCCGTCCCAGACGCTGGGCGATAAAGAGTACCAGATGCTGCGTACCTCTGCGCTGAACATCATCAGCGAGCTGGGCATCACCGGCGGCTGTAACGTACAGTATGCCCTGCATCCGGACAGCTTTGAATACTGTGTTATCGAGGTCAACCCCCGTGTAAGCCGTTCTTCCGCACTGGCTTCCAAGGCTACCGGTTATCCCATCGCCAAGGTGGCGGCAAAAATCGCTCTGGGTTACACCCTGGATGAGATTCCCAATGCCATCACCGGCAAGACCTACGCCAGCTTTGAACCCATGCTGGACTACTGTGTAGTCAAGATCCCGCGTCTGCCCTTTGATAAGTTTATCAGTGCCAAACGTACCCTGACCACACAGATGAAAGCTACCGGCGAGGTTATGAGTATCTGCAACAACTTCGAGGGTGCCCTGATGAAGGCTATCCGTTCTCTGGAACAGCATGTGGACAGCCTGATGTCCTACGATTTCTCCGCCCTGTCCGTGGAAGAACTTACAGAGGAGCTGAAAATCGTAGACGATATGCGTATCTGGCGAATCGCCGAGGCTATTCGCAAGGACATCTCCTACGAGACGATCCATGAGATCACCCGCATTGATCTGTGGTTCATCGACAAGATCGCCATTCTGGTGGAAATGGAGCAGGATCTCAAGAGCAAAGAGCTGACAGAGGATCTGCTGCGTGAAGCCAAACGTATGGAATTCCCGGATTACGTGATCGCTGATCTGACAGGTAAGACTGCCGAGGAAATCAAGCAGATGCGTATGGACTGGGGTATCACCGCTGCTTATAAGATGGTAGATACCTGCGCCGCCGAGTTTGCTGCGGCCACACCGTACTATTATTCCGTATATGGCGGAGAAAATGAGGCAGAGAGCACTCATGACCGCAAAAAGGTACTGGTTCTTGGTTCCGGCCCTATCCGTATCGGACAGGGTATCGAGTTTGACTTCTGCTCCGTGCACTGTACCTGGGCTTTCTCTAAGGAAGGCTATGAGACTATTATCGTGAACAACAACCCGGAGACCGTAAGTACCGACTTCGATATTGCCGACAAGCTGTATTTCGAGCCGTTGACTCCGGAAGATGTGGAAAATATAGTTAATGTTGAGAAACCGGACGGCGCTGTTGTGCAGTTCGGTGGCCAGACAGCTATCAAGCTGACAGAAGCACTGATCAAGATGGGTGTGAAGATTCTGGGTACCGATGCCGCGGACGTAGATGCCGCAGAGGATCGTGAACTGTTTGACCAGATTCTGGCCAAGACCGGTATCAAGCGTGCTGCCGGACGTACCGTATTTACGGTAGATGAGGCTCTGGACGCTGCCCACGAGCTGGGTTATCCGGTGCTGGTTCGTCCTTCCTATGTACTGGGCGGTCAGGGCATGCAGATTGCCATCAACGATAAGGATATTATTGAATATATCGGTATTATCAACCGCTATACCCAGGAACATCCGATTCTGGTAGATAAATATATCGTGGGTAAAGAGATCGAGGTCGATGCGGTATGCGACGGTAAGGACATCCTGATCCCGGGTATCATGGAGCATATCGAGAGGGCCGGTATCCATTCCGGAGACAGTATCTCCGTATATCCGGCTCAGACCATCAGCGATAAGGCAAAGGCTACCATTGAAGAATATACCAAACGTCTGGCACAGGCTCTGCACGTGCTGGGTATGATCAATATCCAGTTCATCGTCAGCAATGAGGATGAAGAGGTTTACGTGATCGAGGTTAACCCCCGTTCCAGCCGTACTGTTCCCTATATCAGTAAGGTAACCGGTATTCCGATCGTACCGTTGGCAACCAGAGCGATCCTTGGCCATTCCATCCGGGATATGGGCTATGAGCCGGGACTGCAGCCGGAGGCAAAACATTTTGCCATCAAGATGCCGGTATTCTCCTTTGAGAAGATCCGCGGTGCCGACATCAGCCTTGGACCGGAAATGAAATCCACCGGTGAGTGTCTGGGTATTGCTGAAAACTTTAATGAAGCACTGTACAAAGCTTTTATTGGCGCCAATGTACGTCTGCCGAAGTTTAAAAATATGATCATGACGGTCCGCGATGACGCAAAAGAGGAGTCTCTGGAGATTGCCCGCCGCTTCGAAGCTCTGGGTTACAAGATCTATGCCACCAGAGGAACAGCCAACTACTATCGTGAAAACGGCGTACATGCGATCCGTACCAACAAGATCGAACAGCCGTCACCGAACCTGATGGATCTGATTCTCGGTCACAAGATCGACCTGGTTATTGATATCCCGTCCAATGGTGTGGAACATTCCCGTGATGGTTTCCTGATCCGTCGTAATGCCATTGAGACTGGTGTTAACGTTATTACAGCCATCGATACCGCAAAAGCACTGGTATCCAGTCTGGAAAATACAGACCTGAATAGTCTGGAGCTCATCGATATCGCAACGATTGCCTCCAGAGGCAAATAAATAGTGGAAAATGTATGACATAGCGGGCCTGGCCCGCTGCATACACTTTCAGAAAAAAGGTGTATTATGCTGGAATATTTAAAAGTTATTCTTCTGGGAATCGTGGAGGGTATTACGGAATGGCTGCCGATCAGCAGCACCGGTCATCTGATTCTTGTGGAAGAATTTGTAAAGCTGAGCGCCAGGGAAGAATTTATGGAAGTTTTTCGTGTGGTGATCCAGCTTGGCGCGATCATGGCAGTTGTGGTGCTGTACTGGAGCAAGCTGTGGCCTTTCCACAGAAAGCAGACGAGAGAAAAAAGCTGGTTTGCCAATCCCTGTGAAAAAGGCATCGGACAGAAACTGCAGCAGTTTGCCGACCACTATGTGGATATGGGCAAGATCGTTCTGTGGCTCAAGATCGTTGTTGCTGTGATTCCGGCCATGATTTTTGGTCTGTTGTTTGATGACTGGATGGATGAGCATCTGTACAATTATATTGTTGTGGCCATTGCCCTTATCGTTTATGGTGTGATTTTCATTGTTCTGGAAAACCGAAACAAAGGAAAAACTCCGGAAATCACAAAACTGAAAAATATCAGCTTTAAGACAGCCTTGGGTATCGGTCTGTTTCAGGTGCTGTCCCTGATCCCGGGTACTTCCCGCTCCGGATCTACCATTATCGGTGGTATGCTTCTGGGAACCAGCCGTGAGCTGGCAGCGGAATTTACCTTTTTCCTGGGTATTCCTGTCATGGCCGGAGCCAGTCTGTTAAAGCTTTTGAAATTCGGTTTTGCCTTTGAAAGCGGCGAGATCGGTCTTTTGCTTGTGGGCATGGTGGTTTCTTTTGTGGTATCTATTCTGGCGATCCGTTTCCTTATGGGGTATATTAAAAAACACGATTTCAAAGTGTTTGGATGGTACAGAATCGTATTGGGTGTTCTGGTTATCATTTACTTTTTCATAAAATCTGTGGTTGCGGCCTGAGGGGCCTGAACCTGTGAAAGGGAGGTTTTGACATGACGAAGAAAAAAGTTGTAGTGGCTTTGGGACATACTGCTCTCGGTAAGACCATGCCGGAGCAGAGAGAAAATGTAAAGAAGGCGGCAAAGGCCATCGCTGATCTGGTGGAGGAAGGCGCTGAGGTTGCCATTACCCACAGTAATTCCAATCAGGTGGGAATGATCCATACAGCCATGAATGAGTTTGGCCGTGATCACGCAGATTACACGGTAGCGCCAATGTCTGTCTGTTCTGCTATGAGCCAGGGGTATATCGGTTACGATCTGCAGAATGCCATCCGTACGGAGCTTTTGCACCGCGGCATCTACAAACCGGTGTGTACAGTGCTGACTCAGGTGCCGGTAGATCCCTATGACGATGCATTTGATGAGCCCACAAAGGTAATCGGCCGTGTGCTGACGGAGGAAGAGGCTCATGCAGAGGAAGAGAAAGGCAATTATGTGACAAAGGTGGAGGGCGGCTACAGACGTATCGTGGCGGCTCCGATTCCTCAGGGTATTATCGAGATCGATTCTATCCGTACTTTGCTGGACGCTGGACATATCGTGATCGCCTGCGGCGGCGGCGGTATCCCGGTGCTGCAGCAGGACAGAAACTTAAAGGGCGCCAGTGCTATCATTGAGAAGGATTATGTCTGCGGGCTGATGGCTTCTATGGTGGATGCGGATGAGCTTCTTTTGCTTACTGGCGTGGATGAGCTGGCTATTGGCTACGGTACGGAAAATGAGCAGAAGCTGGGGCTGATCTCTACGAATGAGGCTCGTAAGTATATGAAGGAAGAGAAGTTTGATAAGAAGACGGTGTATCCGAAGCTGAAGGCTTCTGTGGAATTTGTGGATCAGAGACCGGGACGTTCGGCGGTGATTACTTCTTTGGCGAAGGCTAGGGAGGGGTATCTGGAGAAGGCGGGTACTATTATTAAATAAGCGAAAAGAGAATATGGGATTTATTGAAAAGGCTGTTCCTTTATGGGGCAGCTTTTTTTGAATGGGGACGCATCCGCGGCGAAAGACAGAGCCCATAAAAGATGTCCGGGAAAACGCGCTCTCGCTCCGCCTCAAACGTAGCGGACACTAAGTTCTAGCTTCGCCTTCGGCTTGCTCTCACTAAGTGCCGGCGTTTTCGTAGGGATTTGCGGGTGGAGTTTTGAGTGGGGACGCATCCGCGGCGAAAGACAGAGCCCATAAAAGATGTCCGGGAAAACGCGCTTTCGCTCCACCTCAAACGCAGCGGACACTAAGTTCGAGCGTCGCCTGTAGGCTTGCTCTCACTAAGTGCCGGCGTTTTCGGAGGGTTTTCCCGGACATCTTTTATGGGCTCTGCCTTACGACTCGGATGCTGGGTTTGACTGGCAAATTATGTATTGGTGTATTTTGTCTGCAGAAAGGACAATTAAATCATTGAAAAATAATGGATGGTGTGATATACTTCACAATACATAGTATACTTAGAGGATATAAATGACATTTATACTATACAAAAGGCCTTTTCAACAATCTGTTCACACATTGAAATATTTGAAGTCATATTGCATAATTCGCCTTTATTTAATAATAACAGCAATCTCATATGTTCTGTTCAGAACAATTATCCAAAGACAATTTTTTAAAGAATAACTGTTTTTTTGCAAAAGAAACAAATCCAGACCATGAAAATGATAAAGGATACTATAGTTGTAACGGTTAGTGTTGCAGTACGTGCAGCAGAGCAGGAGGTACAAAAATGTTAGAACCCGGTATGCTTGTGGATGGTAAATACAAAATTCTCAGTAAAATCGGACAAGGCGGCATGAGCGTGGTATATCTGGCGTTAAATGAACGGGCCAATAAGACCTGGGCAGTTAAGGAGATACGAAAAGATGGGGTAGAGGATTTTACACCGGTGCAGCAGGGGTTGTTGACAGAGATAGAAATTCTGAAACATCTGCATCACAGATATTTGCCAAGTATAGTGGATATTATCGATGGCGAGGACAGTTTTGTTATTGTTATGGACTATATTCAGGGAAAATCGCTGGATAAAGTGCTTAAGGAACGGATCGAAAGAGAAAATCGCCCCTTGAGTGTGACAGAGGTGATTTCTCTGGGCAGACAGTTATGCGATGTGCTGGAGTATCTGCATACAAGAGAATGTCCTGTGATTTACCGGGATTTGAAGCCGGCAAATATTATGTTAAAGCCGGATGGGGATATCTGTCTGATCGATTTTGGCACGGCGAGGATCCTGAAAAAAGGCAGCTCTGAGGATACAACCTGTCTGGGCACCCCAGGATACGCAGCTCCGGAGCAATATGGCGGGAGTGGACAGTCGGGTCCACAAAGTGATATCTACTGCCTGGGAGCCACACTGCATTATCTGCTTACCGGGCGCAATCCATCGGCTGCACCGTTTCATTTCCCGCCAATCACACAATGTCGTCCAACGCTTATGGAAGAAACACCAAAAGAATTTCGCAATATACTGCTTGGACTGGAGATGCTGCTTTGCAGATGCACACAGTATGAGGCAGAAAAACGTTATAAAAACTGTGTTCAGCTAAAATATGACCTGGAGCATGCCGAAGAACTGAGCCTTCCTTTCCGACGAAAAATAAAACGAAAATTACAGATATTTTTTATATGTGTGGGATTGACCGTCGTATTGGGGGGTGCGGCTGTGGCTGGGAAATTATTAGCCAGAAGGACGATGATGACGGGATATGAATATTACATAGAAAATGCTTCCGTTGCCACTGGCGAAAAGAAGTTCCAGCTGTATAAAAAAGCGATAGCCTTAAGTCCGCAAAGAGAAGAAGCATGGTTGAACTTGTTGGAACTGGCAGATGAGGATGCGGTATTTACTGCAGAAGAAAGCAGTCTGATCCTGGGTCTTTTAAATGCCAGAGAGCAAGGGAGATTTCTGGACAATAAGACACTGTTTCAACAAAATAAAGGCGGCTATGTTCGGTTCGCCTATGCCATGGGTATGCTGTATTACTATGGGAGAGGCAGTGGTCAGGACAAAAAATCAGCCGGCGGCTGGTTTGCGGTGGTGAGCAAAGCCAATCTGGCTGAACTTGATCTGAAAGACGATAACGAAAAAAAGACTGCCTGGCAGGCCAGAGCAAATGTTTTGGAAAAAATTTGTTCATATACAGGTAAAATCGGCCAGATCAACCAGGCGGGGGATGCACAGGTTTCTTACGGAGATTACTGGAGAGACTTGACCGGACTGTTGAAGGCGGGCATAGCGGAAAGAGACAATGAAATTACGAAACTGCGTCTGTATGATGAAATCGTGTATCAAATCTGTACAAACTATGCTGCATTTAAGGAGTCAGGAATTTCCAAAGAGGAAATAGAACAGACATTGACGTATATAGAAGATGAGGTTCAAAAAAGAGAGACAGAGGGAAATGCGGTGGCAGACAATCTGAAAGCGGAGATTTTATCAGTCGCCGTACTGGGGAAAAGACAGATAGAAGCAGCCTTTTCAGATGCTGCACAGAGGAGAACAAAAACGATATCCTGAAAGGGGGAATGGCGTGATGTTAACAGCTGCGAGTCAGCAGAATTTTGAAAAAACATATCAACTATATGATACCCTGCACCGGTATTGCGCTGTGGCTTTTACAGTTTTTCTGGTATTGTCTGTTGTTTTGTTTTTTGCTTTTCATGTACCGCAGATCCTGAAAAAAATGACGGGAAGATCTTTAAAAAAAGTAAAAAAGAATAAGCGCAGGATCAGGTCTGTATGTCTTTGGCTTGGCGTAGGGCTTTTGCTTGCTGCTATGACAATACAAACAGCAAAAGCTGCAGAATCGAACCAACAAGAAGAAAAGGTGAAAATATGTTTTGATATGGCATGTACAAAGGATAACCCGCTGGTGCTGACCTATGGTGCGAAACCGGCAGAGCTGTCGTTTTCTCTGAAATACGGGAATACCGAGCTTAAGGAAGAGATAAAGCGCATGGAAATTGTGACAGACAACAAAGATGCCGTGGAAGTAACGGCTGATCGGTTTGCACAGAAGCTTACTTGCAGGGCAAAACAGGAAAAAAACGGTTTGACAGCAGTAAAAATATCCGTGCGAACGGACACGCATCGATACAGCACAACAATATACATGCGAACCATATTTCTCCCGCAGCAGAAAAAAACAGAAAGCAGTCAGACGGGTTCTTTAAATCCTGAAAATAATTCGGAGAAAAAATCACACAATGCTGCCGCACAGGATACGTCAGTTCAAAAAAGAGAGAAACAAAATGCGCTGATGCCAGGAAAAGAAAGCAGGATATCCGACTATATTACAGTGAATGAAAAAACCAGTGTTCGTGTTCATGAGGATAAAGAAAACGATGTCTGCTATTATGGGAAAAATGCGTGGGTCAGCTTCAGACTGCATGGTGAATATAATAAAATGTATCTGGAAAACGGAAAAGACATTACTGAGACAGGGATGAGGCTGGAAGAAGGAAAATACTGTGGAGATAAGAAAGAGATTCTTGTATACCTGACCAGGGAGAATGAGATCAAGGATACTGCGCAGACCGTGCTTGAGCAAAAGACAGACTTATTTGCACTTACCTTCATCTATGATTCTGAGGCACCGCAATGCGAGACCATTGATTTTGGCATGTGTCATAAAGTATATGATGATCTGTCGGCTGATGTGACATTTAGTTTATATGAGAATAAACCGGTTTCTGCCAGCGTAGCTTTTGGTGACAGTGATTCTGGTGTCAGCGGATGGTCCTATTATGTGGCAAAGATAACGGATGACAGCAGTTATGAAAGTCTATTAACAGAAGAAGATTTTGAAGATGTTTTGGCTGGCGGACATTTTTCTGAAGGAACAAAAGATCAGGTGATCAAGGTTGGGGAGATAGAGCGTGGAAAAATATCGGAAGGAAATTATGTGGTATTTGTCAAATTGATAGATCATGTGGGAAATATAAAAGTATATGGTTCAGATGGTGTTGTCATCGATGCCCATGACAATATTACGGTTGATATCGAGAAAAAAACTCAAGAAACAGAAGGGGAAGAACGATGGCAAAACAGAAACTGGTATGCAGGTAATGCAAAGCTGGTGCTGAAAGCAGAGGAAGCTTCCGGAATAAACGACTGTTATTCGGGAGTGAATTGGATGAAGTACACCGTTTCAAGGCATTACGGAAATGGAAAAACTGTTACAGAAAAGGAGCAGACGATATGTGCAGATATACCGCAAAAAATAACACGCAAAGAACTTCAGACGTTCTGCAGGATGCAAAAGGATCTTTTTTTTACAGATACGAAAAGAAGCTCACAGGTGATCACTGTGCTTGCCATGGCAGCTGATCATGCAGGAAACCTTGTACAGAAGCCGGCGGAATATACGATGGTGCTGGATTCGATTGCTCCGAAATTTGTTGCTTCTGTATGTTCTCAGGTGAATCATGGGGGAAAATTCCTGAACGGCTGCTATGCCAACAGCAATGTGACCTATACAGCATCGGTAAAAGAACGATTTCTTAAGGATATTTTGGTATCTGTCAATGGTACGGCATATACGCTTAAGGAATTGCAGGAGCATCGGGAAGAACTGGGGATTGCGTCAGTGACCATGGACGAAACACCGGATATTACTAAAACGACAGATGGAAGTACCTACACATTTTCTGTGGAGTTTGCGGCGGATGGTACGTATGATGTCCGTGGGTTTGTTCAGGACGCTTCCGGAAATACAGCGACAGATAGGGGCTTTCGATTTATTATAGATACCGTCTGCCCGGAACTGGAAGTGAAGTATACCGCATATCGTAAAGACGGAACAAGCTGTGAACTGAAGTTGTCTGATCAGCATGTTTATATCGGAGAAGAATTTTCTCATGTAACAGCAGAAGCAATGGTCAGGGAATCAAATTTTGAGGCAAAAAACGCAAGCCTTACCTGTTATGCGAAAAACGCCAAAGGTAAAAATGTGGCGGTTCTGGATTATCGGAAAGCCTTTCAGGGAAAATGGGATAACCTGGGCAGTGTCAGTGAATCCGATACACGAAACATACTGAAAATGACACTTCCCGAGATTGCAATTGACGCAAATTATGAATTTGTCTATTACGTAAAGGATCTGGCAGGTAATGCGCTTGAAAAAGAGCAGAAACAATCTTTGACGCTGGATCGCAGAAAACCCACGGGTATGGTGAAAGCAGATCATCTGGTACAGGAAAATGGTTCTGGAATATGGAAAAAACTGATACATAGGATTACGTTCGGTCTGTTTGGAAAAAACAGTGTCAGGATTTCTATGACAGGACAGGATGAAACTTCCGGCATAGCTTCTGTTACTTACCTTGCAGCAGAAAAAGGATTGCCAAGAGAGGATCTTGAAAAAAGAACTGACTGGAAAATATATAAAAAAGAACTTACCTATCGCGGCAGTCAGAAACTGGTAATTTATGAAAAAATTATCGATAAAGCCGGCAATATTCAATACATAAGTTCAGATGGTATGATCGTGGATGATACGGCTCCCGCATTGACAGTGGCAGTTACGCCTGAAACCGCCGGATGGGGTAAAGGTATATATAATGCCGCAGATCAGCCGGGATGCTTTGTCACGATAACAGACCCTGAAGTGAAGGCAGTCAGTGCAGGATTGAAAAAAATCAGCTGCAGCATTATGGACAATACATCCGGCACAACAGAGACAAAAACGTTGGCAGAAATACCCAAAACCGCACGAAAGCAGTGCTGGTCCGGCCATATTGCGATAGATCCGTCCCGGTTTACATCCAACGATATACAGGTAACGGTATATGCGCAGGACTGGTCCGGCCATACCGTAGTCTCTGCCGGAAAACATCTGAAAATAGACAATAAAGCTCCGAAGGTGAGTTTTTCTTTTGACAGAAGTGGTGTACAGAACAAAAAATATTTTCAAAATGAGAAAAAGCTGACGATCACTGTGGAGGAAGAAAATTTTGATGACACATATAGACCGGAGGTGACATCTTCTTCAGGAGGAGGGTATACGATCAGTACATGGAAGCATGAGGGAAATATCCATACGGCACAACTTTCGTTCAGTGGTGACAGCGACTATGCTGTATCCTATGTATGCTATGATCTGGCAGGAAACAGATCGAATACAGAGAAACTGGACACATTTACCGTTGACAGGACAAAGCCGATCATCCGTGTTTCTTTTGACCGTGCGGATGCAGTATGCTCCGGTTATTATAATACAGAAAGAACTGCTGTGATCTCTGTAAAAGAACATAATTTCGATCCGGGGCAGATCCGGGTATATACAACAGCTTCTTTCGGTCAGCTGCCAAAACTTGACAGCTGGGTCAGCCATGGGGATCATCATACAGCAAAAATACATTTTTCCCAGGATGCTGTGTACACCCTTCGGGTGGAAGGAATGGACCTTGCAGGCAATAGCGCAAAAGAGTGTGTGATGGAACAGTTTACGCTGGATCAGACAAGTCCGGATATTGTGATTTCAGGGGTGAAGGATAAATCAGCCAACAGGGGGAATGTAGCACCCGTGGTAACGATCTCAGATACGAATCTTTCGGCAGATACAGTACAAGTCACACTTACCGGTGCAAATACAGGAGAGCACGAGATACATGCCATGGCATCTGTGCATACACAGAAAGGTCGTATGGTTGTGCGGTTTTATGATTTCGCAAAAGGTATGGATGATATTTATACATTAAGCTGCAAGGCTGTAGATAAAGCCGGAAATGAAACGAAGTCAGCGATCAGATTTTCTGTAAACCGGGACGGTTCCGCATACGAAATCGATGAGGCTACACAGAAACTTCTGGAACAGAGATATATTCGACAGCCAGAGGATATTGTGATTACAGAAATTAATAAAGATGATCTGTGCCTGACGGAAATAAGTTACAGTCTGGAAGGAAAAGTGGTCGTGCTAAAACAAGGGTCAGATTATACGATAGAAAAAAGCGGCCAGGAAGATCAGTGGAAAACTTACAGATATCATATCCGTGCATCGTGTTTTCAAAAAGAGGGCACCTATGTAATCAATGTCTATTCAGAGGATGCGGCAAACAATAGATCCACCAACAAAATAAAGACACAACCAGTGATCTTTACCCTGGATCGTACAGCACCGGTTCTGGTCGTGTCCAATCTGGAGGATGGCGGAAAATATAATGAAGAAACTCATCGATTTACCATAAGCGCAAGAGATAATATCTCGTTGGATAAAGTGGCGGTTTATCTGGACGGCGAATGTATACATACATATGGAAAAGAAGAGCTGGAAACCACCAACGGTAAACTGGATGTGGGTATTCCTGAAAGTGGTCAATACCAGAAGGTTACGTTGGAGGCTTTTGATAAAGCAGGAAATGTCTGCAGAGAAATCTATGATGCCCAAACCGATACGGTGATATCGGCATACAGAATCCTGGTTACGACCAATCGGCTCATCCAGATTTTGCACAGTATTCTGACAATGACAGGCATTCTGCTGACCATGCTCATTCTGGCAACAGGATATGTTCTTTGGCGCCATCTGCGTCACAGGTAAATCTGATAGAATAAACAAAAGGATTGTACTATTTCTGCAAAAGGAGTAGAATAATTCAATGTGTTAATAAGAAAAAGAAGGTAAAGATTTTATTATGCATAAAGATAACAAATCCACAAATACAGTTCGCCGTATCGGTGCCATGGCTCTGACGGGAATATTATGTCTGGGTGCGGCCGGAAATGACAATCTGCCTTTCTTTTTACAGGCTGCACATGCTGCAGAGGCAGAAAATAAGGAACGAGCAGCGGGCAGTGATGGTGCCTTTGCGAGTGATCCAGAGGAAAGCATACTGGAAGAAACAACAGAATCCGTTGTCGATGAAGAAACAACAGATTCTCCTCTGGAAAATGGTACTCAGGACACAGAAGAGAAACCGATAGAAAATCCACAGGACATACCTGAAGACAATACAAATAGTACAGGTGAAGAGAATTCGGATAATTCCGGGACGCAGAATACAAAACCGGGAAAACCATCCGATGGGGATACGGATAAACAAAATAATGGAAATACAGCAGAAAACAGTAGTCCCGCTAATGAACAAAACTCTCAGAAACAGCCTGTCTCTGACGCGGAAAATGAACAGGATACTCTGACAGAAGAGGAGGAACAGGAACTCAAAGAAGAAGAGGAACTGGCCGGTGAAGAAGAGGATAATGGAGAAGGAAATGAGGAGCTGATCGCTCAGCAGACCATCATCCGGCTTCCAGAGATCGAAGAAGATTTTCGCTTCTGGACAGTTGAACGGGTATACGGTTTTGCTGCAGAAAAATTGACATTTTATGAGGAAAAGAATGAAAATTCCCGTAAAGTTGGTGAGCTGAAAAAGGATGGTCTTTTGTATGTTCTGCAGACACAGGAAGACGGATGGTATTATGCAGAGTCCGGCGATGTTCGCGGATTTATCCGGGAAGATCAGGTGCTTACAGGACAAAAGGCACAGCCGTTGCTTATTCAGTACCAGCAAAAAGCAAAAGATCTGGCGGCCAGACGCTCCAGAGAATATACGGGAATTGAACATGCAGTATCTCTGGCAGTCCCGCTGATCGATAAAACAGAAAATCAGGCCTATACATATATCCGGGCGACTGTTTGTCAGACGGTTGCAGATAAAGTGTATGCTCTCGTACAGGCAGATCGGGTGAACATCCGGGAAGAACAGAACACAGAGGGACGCATCGTTGGCAAACTATCCAAAGACAGTCTCTGTTATATTCTGGCAGATCAGGACAGCGACTGGGTATTTGCAGAGTCGGGAAATGTCCGTGGCTTTGTCAAAAAAGAATATCTTAACATAGCGGACGAAGAAAACCAGCTGGCACAGGAAATCAAAGACAACTGCGAAGAAAACTATGCCACTGCAGAAGAAATCATAGCTCCCGCGGAAAACAAAGCGCTGTACTACACGCTGACCTCTATTCACTCCGGGAGTCAGCAGTCATCCCTTCGTTCTGAGCTATTGGCATATGCCGCACAGTTTGCCGGTAATCCTTACAAATGGGGCGGCAGCAGCCTGACAGATGGCACAGACTGTTCCGGATTCGCCAAAGCAATTTACGCAAAATTCGGCTACCAGCTCCCCAGAACCTCCCGTGCACAGTCTCAATGCGGCACCAAAATCGCGGTAGAAGATGCTCGTCCCGGAGATCTGATATTTTACGCCAAAAATGGACAGGTATATCATGTCGCCATTTATGCCGGTGATGGCCGTACGATTGAAGCTGCCAACGAAGAGTTAGGTATAACCTCTCTGAATGCCTTCCGTAAAAATGCAGTATGGGCAGTCCATCTCCTCAGCGATGACAGAGAAATTCCGCAGGAATCCAGTATCGCAGCAGAGAATACAACAGCACAGGAACAGGGAGAAAGCCTGGGAGAGTATCATATTACCTACTATTGTCCCTGCGAAGCATGCAGCGATACAGCAGGCACTCTGCAGAAGGATCCCTCTCCCCTGGTAGAAGGCTGCACCGTGGCGGTAAGTCCCCTGACAGCTCAGGAAGGAGAACAGCTGATCATCAACAGTCATCTCTACACCGCAATCCATCGAGATGACCTCAGGGAAAACGAAGCATCCATCTATGTCAGCTCCCACGAAAAAACAACCCAGCTGGCCGAGACAGATACACAACTATACAAGAAAAAATGAGACCCCCAAATAATCAGTCCCATCATTAACAAATCACAAACAGGTGTACGGGGAGGGGCTTTATTTGCTTCAGATCCCCCGCAAAACCCTCCGAAAACGCCGGCACTTAGCGAGAGCAAGCGAAAGCGCCGCTCGAGCTTAGTGTCCGCTGCGTTTGAGGTGGAGCGAGAGCGAGTTTTGCGGGGGATCTGAAGCAAATAAAGCCCCTCCCCGTACACCGTCCGTCCCCATCCCTCCCCGACGCTGAAAGTCGTCGGGCCTCGTCCCCATCCCGTCCCCGACACTGAAAGTCGTCGGGCCCCGTCCCTCATCCCCCATCCCCCTCCCCGACGCTGAAAGTCGTCGGGCTCTCATCCGAATCTTCCAATCCAAATTTTTCCTCCCCCCACACATTGCGAATCCCCCCCAATTGTGCTATGCTATTGGCATATATTGAAAAAATATGCCCATTCGGCGAAAGAGAGGCACACTATGAAACTATCCACATTGCTCGAAGGACTGCAGACAGAAATCCTGCAGGGCAGCCCAGATATAGACATCAAAGAAATCATCTACGATTCCCGAAAAGTAACACCCAAGACCCTTTTCATCTGCGTGCGCGGAGCCAATGCAGACGGACACAGCTTCGCAAAAGAAGTGGCAGCAAAAGGAGCCGCAGCACTGATCGTAGAAGAACCCGTAGACGTACCCGAAAACGTAACAGTAATCAAAGTACCAGACAGCCGCTTAGCCATGGCACTCACCGCAGCAGCCTGGTATGGTCATCCGGCCGAAAAATTAAAGACCATCGGCGTAACCGGAACAAAAGGAAAAACCACGACCACATACCTGGTCAAATCCATTCTTGAAAATGCCGGATACAAAGTAGGATTGATCGGCACCATCGAGACGATCATTGGAGAAAAAAAGATTCCTTCCGCCAACACCACACCCGAATCTTACCTGATTCAGAAATATTTTGCAGAGATGGTGGAGGAAGGCTGCGATTGTGTAGTTATGGAAGTATCCTCCCAGGGACTGATGCTGCACAGAACGGCAGGAATAACCTTTGATTTTGGTATATTTACCAACATAGAGCCCGACCATATCGGACCAAACGAACATGCCAGCTTCGAAGAATATCTGGAATGCAAAAGCCGCCTGTTAAGACAGTGCCGCGTCGGTATCGTCAACAGAGATGACGAACATTTTGATAAAATCATCAAAGGACATACCTGTACTCTGGAAACTTACGGCTTTGGAGAAAAAGCAGACCTCAGAGCTACCGATATACACCTGGTAACAAAAGGAGGAAGCCTTGGTATTGCATATAAAGCTACGGGACTTTTAGACCTCAATGTAGAAATCGATCTTCCGGGGAAGTTCAGTATTTATAATTCTCTGACGGCCATTGCCATCTGCCGCCATTTCAACGTTTCCGCAGAAAACATCGTAAAAGCTCTCAAAAATGCCAAAGTCAAAGGCCGTATTGAAATGGTGCATGTATCGGATGAATTCACACTGATGATTGATTATGCGCACAACGCCATGTCACTGGAAAGCCTTTTGACTACATTGCGGGAATATCATCCCCATCGTCTCGTATGCCTGTTCGGCTGTGGCGGAAACCGTTCCAGAGACCGACGATTCGAAATGGGAGAAGTATCCGGAAGACTGGCAGATCTGACCATTATCACTTCGGATAATCCACGGTTCGAAGAACCGCAGGCCATCATCGAAGACATCAAGACCGGCATGAAAAAGACAGACGGCAAATATGTGGAGATTCCAGATCGAAAGGAAGCCATTGCTTATGCCATTCACCACGGACAGCCTGGGGATATTGTTGTCCTGGCAGGAAAAGGACATGAGGATTATCAGGAGATCAAAGGGAAAAAGTATCCTATGGATGAAAGAGTCCTGATCCAGGAAATCCTGGATGAAGACAGCGCACGGGGAGAATAAGCGGGTCACAGCCCTCGGCTGTGCTCGAAAATGTGCAGATACGGGGGAAAAACATGAAATATGCGGATGTGATCGTGGATATTTCTGCTGAACAGCTGGACAGACATTTTCAGTACAGGATTCCGGCAGCACTGGAGAATAGTGTGTATCCGGGTGTTCAGGTGGAAATTCCCTTTGGCGCCGGAAATAAAGTGATCCGGGGATATGTGATGCAGATTACCAATCAGCCGGATTATGATCCAAAAAAAATAAAAGATATTCGTTCTCTGTGTGAGCGAAGTGAAACTGTAGAAAGCCGTATGATGGAATTGGCCGTCTGGATCAGAAAAACGTATGGCTGTACCATGCTGCAGGCCTTGCGGACAGTTTTGCCAATACGACAGAAAACAGAACGACACATAAAGAAAAAAATAGTGCGGACCGCAGAAAAAGAGGAGATTTTATCACGCATACAGGAAGAAAGACGGAAAAATCATAGAGCAAGAGAACGGTTTCTTTGTTACGTTTTAGAACATGAAGAAGCAGAGTATTCTTCCTGTATAAAAGAGCTTAAATTAAATGCGGGAATTCTCAAAGCCTTTGAGAAAGAGGGCGTGGTTCGCATAGTGGACGCAACGGCCTCTGTGCCGATGAAGATTTCAGGCATGCATAGAGATATGCCTATCCTGACTGCCGAACAAGTAAAGACCCTGACAGAAATCAGAGAAGAGTGGGAGAGGCAAGAGCCACGTCCTGTTCTTTTGCAGGGAATCACCGGCAGCGGCAAGACCATGCTTTATATGCATTTGATTGAACAGACTTTGCGGGAAGGAAGGCAGGCGATTCTTCTTGTTCCGGAAATTGCGCTGACTTATCAGAACGTGGAGCGTTTTTGCCAGTGTTTTCAGGATAAAGTGGCCATTCTTCACTCCCGTCTTTCAGCCGGTGAGAAAGCTCAGCAATTTGAACGGGCACGAAACGGCAGCGCTTCTATTATGATCGGTCCGCGCTCAGCACTGTTTGCCCCGTTTCCCAATCTGGGACTGATCATTGTGGATGAGGAGCAGGAAACTTCCTACCATAGCGAGAAAACTCCTCGTTACCATGCCAGAGAAACAGCCGTTGAGAGAGGAAGGCTTGAGAAGGCGCATGTCGTTCTGGGATCGGCCACTCCATCTTTGGAGGCCGCCTGGCGCTGTGAACAAGGGTTGTACAAAAAGGTGGAATTAAACAGTCGTTATGGTCGTCATGGACTTCCGACAGTATATATCACAGATATGCGGGAAGAACTGAAATCGGGCAACCGTTCTGTATTCAGCAGACAGCTTCTGACTTCTCTTCGAGAATGTCTGGACAGAAAAGAGCAGGCGCTTTTGTTTTTGAACAGAAGAGGGTATGCCGGGTTTATTTCCTGCCGTATGTGCGGATACGTCATCAAATGTCCGCATTGTGATGTCTCCATGACAATGCACAGAGATGGTCGTCTTGTCTGTCATTACTGTGGACGAAGTAAAAGTCCGGTCAATGTCTGTCCCTCCTGCGGATCACCCTATATCAGTGCTTTTCGGGCCGGTACGCAGCAGATTGAAGAGATGCTGCACAGGGAATTTCCAGAGGCCAGAATTCTTCGGATGGACATGGATACAACCCGACACAAAAATGATCACGAAGAGATCATCAGAACCTTTGGAGAACATAAGGCAGACATCCTGATCGGTACACAGATGATCGTAAAAGGACATGATTTTCCGGAAGTAACACTTGTGGGAGTTCTGGCGGCAGATATGTCACTGTTTTCTGCGGATTATCGATCTGCAGAGAGAACCTTTCAGCTGCTGACGCAGGCTATAGGGCGGGCCGGACGGGCCGAAAAGGCAGGCTGCGCAGTAATACAGACGTATCATCCGGAACATTATGCCATAGAGGCTGCTGCAGTGCAGGATTATGGACAGTTTTATCAGCAGGAAATCGGATATCGTGAGCTTATGGGATATCCGCCAGCCAGTTCCCTGTTGGCCATACATGTCAGTTTTACAGATGCCGACCGGCTGGATATGGCCATGACATATCTGAAGCGTTTTCTGGAGAGAATCACACAGAAGGCAGAGGTGCAGATCATTGGCCCTGCCGACGAAGCAGTGGCCAAAATTAACGATATGTACCGCCGGGCGATCTATATCAAGGGAAAAGATGAACAACTTTTAAAAATTCTGCGGGAGCAGACAGAGCATTATATAGAAATCAATAAAGGCTTTGAGGCCATGTATATACAATACGATTTAAATGCATAGAGGAGGACGTTATGGCAATCAGAAATATTCGGGTGATGGGAGACAGGGTACTGACAAAGGTCTGCCGTCCCGTAGAACAGATGACAGATAAAATCAGTACGTTGATCGGAGACATGTTTGATACCATGTATGATGCCTGTGGTGTGGGTCTGGCGGCACCTCAGGTAGGCATCCTGAAACGAATCGTTGTGATCGATGTGGGAGACGGAGAGGCATATTGTCTGATCAATCCCGAGATCGTAGAAACTTCCGGCAGTCAGACAGGTGATGAAGGCTGCTTAAGCGTACCGGGAAAAGCCGGTAAGGTGACCAGACCGGATCATGTAGTGGTGCGTGCGCTGGATGAGAATATGGAACCTATTGAGGTGACAGGAGAGGGGCTTCTGGCCAGAGCTATATGTCATGAATGCGAGCATCTGGATGGTATTCTGTATGTGGAACATGTGGAAGGCGAGCTTCATGATGTATCCTATGATGAAGAGGATGCTTTTGATGAGATAGATGAGCTGATCGAAAAGTAAGGCAGGAAGCAGGTGAGAAAGATGAAAGCAATATTTATGGGAACACCGGATTTTGCTGTGGGAGCCTTAAAAAAACTGGCAGAAGACGGTCATGAGATACTCGCTGTCATTACGCAGCCGGATAAACCCCAGGGCCGGAAAATGGTACTGACTCCGCCGCCGGTTAAAGAAGAAGCACTGCGTCTGGGGCTGGAGGTATATCAGCCCAAACGAGTACGTGATCCGGAATGTGTGGAATATATGAAAAGCCTGCATCCGGAGGTGATCATCGTGGCTGCTTTCGGACAGATCCTTCCGAAAGAAATCCTTTATCTGCCCAGATTTGGCTGCCTGAATATTCATGCCTCTCTGCTTCCGAAATACCGGGGGGCAGCCCCGATCCAGAGAGCAATTATCGATGGTGAAAAAGAGACGGGTGTAACGATGATGCGTATGGATGAAGGTCTGGATACCGGCGACATGCTGACAAAAGTTGTTGTACCTATTGAAGCGGATGAGACGGGCGGCAGCCTGTTTGACAAGCTTAGTGCTGCCGGTGCCAAGCTGATGAGCGAGACACTGCAAGCACTCATGGTGGAGGATATTCCCGGAGAAAAACAGCCGGAAAAAAGTCCGACACCGTATGCGGCTATGATCCGCCGGGAGGATGGCGTGATCGATTGGAAAAATTCTGCGGTTTCGCTGGAACGTCTTGTCCGCGGACTTTCCCCCTGGCCGGGATGCACTACTCGTCTGCAGGGAAAGCAGCTGAAGGTGTGGAAGACCAGAGTATGCCGTGAAAATTCCGAACAGTGTGCCGGCAGTGTATGCTGCACAAAAAAGGATGCACTTTGTGTACAGACCGCAGATGGGATCTTAGAAATCCTGGAACTTCAGCTGGAGGGCAAAAAGCGGATGGATGCTGCAACATTTTTAAGAGGCTGCAAGATTGCAGCTGGGACAATATTGGGATGATTTTACATGTGTGCATGTATGGAAACAGCACAAAATTATCAGATACAGAGAGGGGGAGTATAGATGGCGCAGGTAAGCCTGACCCGTGAACTGGTCATGCAGATGCTGCTTTCTGTCAGTCAGGAAGAGCAGTACAGCCATCTGGTACTGCGGGAGACACTGGAGAAATATCAGTTCCTTCCCAAACAGGACAGGGCGTTTATTACCCGGGTCTTTGAGGGAACGATCGAAAATCGCATACAGATCGATTATTGGGTCGATCAGATATCCAGTGTGAAAGTAAACAAGATGAAACCGGCAATTCGTGAAATTATTCGAAGTGCTGTTTATCAGATCGTATATATGGACGGTGTGCCAGACTCCGCAGCCTGCAACGAGGCTGTAAAACTGGCACAGAAAAAAGGATTTTACAGTCTGAAGGGATTTGTAAATGCCGTTCTTCGCAATCTCATCAGAACAAAAGACAATTTGCCTATGCCGCCTGTGACAATGGAAAAAACCTTTTTGTCTGTGAAATATTCGATACCGGAATGGCTGGTGGAAAAGTGGATCAATGTTTATGGAGAAGAAATAACAGAAAGGATTTTAAAAGATTTCCTCAGAGAGCGTCCAACGACTGTCCGCGTCAAGACCTTTTGTTCGGATGTGGAACTGACATTGAATATGCTGAGGGAAGATGGCGTGACGGTGGAAAAAGCCCCATATGTCGATACAGCATATAATATTTCCGGATTTGACTATATTCCGGGTCTGAAGGCCTTTCGGGAAGGCAGGATCCAGGTGCAGGATGTCAGTTCTATGCTCGTGGCTGTCTGTGCGGCCCCGAAAAGAGGAGATGCTGTTCTTGATATTTGCGCGGCACCGGGAGGCAAGAGTCTTCATATAGCAGATCTTTTGCAGGGCACGGGCAATGTGCAGGCCAGAGATCTGACAGAATATAAGATCGGTCTGATCCAGAAGAATATTGACCGGTGCGGAGTGGTCAATGTGGAAGCTGTCCGTCAGGATGCGACGATATTTGACCGTAAGAGTGCAGAGCAGTTTGATATAGTTCTGGCGGATGTCCCCTGTTCTGGCCTTGGCGTGATCGGTAAAAAAACAGATATCAAATACAGAATGGATCCGGAAAAGATCCGGGATCTGGTGCAGCTGCAGAGACAGATTCTGCACAATGCCGCTGCTTATGTGAAACCAGGCGGAGTTCTTCTGTACAGTACCTGTACCATCTGTGAGGAAGAAAACCAGGAAAATGTAAAATGGCTGACACAGCATTATCCTTTTCATGCAGAAAGTCTGGATCCTTATCTGCCGCCGCAGCTTCGCAGCGATCTGACGCAGTGGGGAATGCTGCAGCTTCTGCCGGGAATTCACAAAACAGATGGCTTCTTCCTGGCCAGACTGAAGAAGGAGGAAGACGATGGACTGGGATTGTAAATCTATGCTTCCGGAAGAACTGAAGATCCTGGCAGCACAGATGGGAGAAAAACCCTTCCGGGCATCGCAGCTTTTTGGCTGGATCCACGAAAAGAACGTTTGTACTTACGATGAAATGACAAATCTTCCGGCTGCTTTTCGACAGCGTCTTGAAAAGGAGTATCCACTGGTAACACTGGAGTGCGTACGGATGCAGGTATCAAAACTGGATGGAACCCGTAAATTCCTTTTCCGTCTGGAAGATGGCAATGTGGTGGAGAGCGTATGGATGGAATACCATCATGGCAACAGCGTCTGTATTTCTACACAGGTAGGATGTAAGATGGGCTGTCGCTTCTGTGCTTCCACACTGGATGGCTGGGTCCGTAATCTGAAGCCTTCAGAAATGCTGGAACAGATCTACCAGATCCAGAGGATCATGAAAGCAAGAGTATCCAACATTGTTCTTATGGGTACCGGAGAACCGATGGATAATTATGATGCGGTGGTTCGTTTTATCCGCCTGATCAGCCACGAAAAGGGGTTGAATATCAGCCAGAGAAACATTACGGTTTCTACCTGCGGTATCGTACCAAAGATCCGGCAGTTTGCGGACGAACAGCTGAATGTGACACTGGCCCTTTCGCTTCATGCGCCGAATGATGAAAAAAGAAGGGAATTGATGCCCATTGCCAATCGTTATCACCTGGATGAGGTGATGGATGCCTGCCGATATTATTATGAACGTACCGGCCGTCGACTTACGTTTGAATACAGTCTGGTGGGAGGAAAAAATGACGCAGAAGAGGATGCCAGACAGCTGGCCAGCCTTTTGAAAGGACTCAACTGTCATGTGAATCTGATCCCTGTAAATCCCATAAAAGAGAGAGATTACGTGCAGTCTGGCCAAAAAGTTATCGAGGCATTTAAAAATAAACTTGAAAAATACAAAATTAATGTTACTATTAGAAGGGAAATGGGCCGGGATATTGACGGCGCATGTGGTCAGCTGAGAAAGAGTTATATGGACAAGAAGGAGTAACTGACATTAAGATGAAGTCATACGCATTGACAGACGTTGGCAGAGTCAGACATACGAATCAGGATTATCTCTTCGCATCCGATGAACCAATCGGTAATCTGCCGAACCTGTATATCGTTGCCGATGGTATGGGAGGCCATAATGCGGGAGATTATGCATCCCGCTGTGCGGTCGGTACGGTGATCGATACTGTACGGGGGGAAAGAGAATTTAATCCGATACGTATCCTGCATTCCGCCATCGAAAAGGCAAATCAGGAAGTATATACAAAGGCCCAGCAGGATAAGGCACTGGAAGGTATGGGTACGACAATGGTGGCTGTGACCATTGTGGGAAAATACGCTTATGTGGCCAATGTAGGTGACAGCCGTTTATATGTGATCGGCAGTCAGCTTTTACAGATTACCCGGGATCACTCGCTGGTAGGTGAGATGGTACGTATGGGTGAGCTTACAGAAGAAGAAGGACGTGTTCATCCGGACAAAAACATTATTACCCGTGCATTGGGGATCAATCCTACCGTCAAAGTGGATTTTTTTGATGTTAAACTGGAGGATAACAATAGTATCATGATGTGTTCTGACGGCCTGAGCAATATGGTACCGGCCGAAGAGATCTTACAGACTGTACAGTCTTGCGTGGGAGAGCAGAATAAGGCACAGTGTCTGATAGATAAAGCAAATGAGAATGGCGGCAAGGACAATATTGCCGTTATTGTGATTGAACCGTTTACAGATGAGGTGAATATATGATAAATGAGGGTATGTTAATAGGGGAGCGTTACGAGATACTGGGACTGATCGGTTCCGGCGGTATGGCCGATGTATACAAGGCCAGAGATTCCAAATTAAACCGTCTGGTTGCCGTAAAGGTACTGCGCCAGGAATTTCGTATGGACAAGACATTTGTCAGCAAGTTCCAGAAGGAAGCACAGGCAGCAGCAGGTCTGTCTCATCCGAACATTGTCAGTGTATACGATGTAGGTGAGGATGAGAATGCAAACTTCATTGTTATGGAGCTTGTGGAAGGCATTACACTGAAAGATTACATTAAAAGAAAGAAGAAGCTGAGCGTCAGAGAAGCCACCAGTATTGCCATTCAGGTGTCTCTCGGACTGGAAGCAGCGCATAAATGCGGACTGGTACATCGTGATGTTAAACCGCAGAATATCATGATCTCAACAGACGGTAAAGTAAAACTGTCGGATTTTGGTATTGCCAGAGCTGCATCTTCCAATACCATCAGCTCAAATGTCAT
This sequence comes from Lachnospiraceae bacterium, assembly GCA_016301965.1. Lineage (GTDB taxonomy): Bacteria > Bacillota > Clostridia > Lachnospirales > Lachnospiraceae > UBA11957. Next base: position 27,042 of record JAEDOO010000001.1, read on the forward strand.
GGGTTCTGTACATTACAGTTCTCCGGAGCAGGTGCGCGGCGGTTTTGCCAATGCGCAGAGTGATATCTATTCTCTGGGTATTACTTTATATGAGATGGTTACCGGACGAGTTCCATTTGACGGCGACACCAGTGTGGCGATTGCCATTAAGCATCTGCAGGAAGAGATCATTCCGCCAAACAAATATGTGCCGGATCTCCCCTACAGCTTAAATCAGATCATCCTGAAATGTACACAGAAGAGCGTGGACAGACGATATGCCAGCATGGCAGATCTGATCATGGATCTGAAACGTTCCCTGGTAGATCCTAATGGAAATTTTGTGGAGCTTGCACCGTTGTCCAGCCATGCGCAGACGATCATGCTGTCCAAGGCAGAGATGGAAGCTATCCAGGCTGCTTCCGGCTCCCGTTATGAGGATGACGACGATGACGATGAGGATGATGACGAGGAGGAAGAAAGACCGAGACGCCGCCGTTCCAGCCGGTATGATGAGGATGATGACGACGAGGATGACGAGGATGAGGGCGGCATCAGCGGTGCGCTGGAAAAGGCCATGACCATCGGCGGATTTATTATCGGAGCAATTATTATCGTTCTTTTGGTTGTATTTATCTGCAAAGCTGCCGGCCTGTTTGGAAACAGCAGCAAGCCGGAAAGCTCTTCTGTAGTTCCTTCTTCCAGCAGTGTGGTTGCGCAGAGCAGCCAGGTCGAGGATACCGGAAAGGTTACTGTACCGGATATTACAGGAAAAACAGTAAGTGAAGCACAGGAGATCCTTAACAAACTGCAGCTTGGTATCGCAAAAGGCGGCGAGGCTGCATCGGATACCGTTGCAGAGGGCCTGATCATATCACAGGATCTGATGGAAGGGACGACTGTAGCCACACATTCTACCGTGTATTATGTGATCAGTACCGGTGTGGCAGATATTACCGTGCCGGATGTCACAGGAAAAAGTCAGACCGTTGCCGAGACAACACTGAAATCCAGCGGACTGGAAACAAAGATCACACAGGAAAACAGTGATACTGTTCCCATTGGTGATGTTATCCGCACCAATCCCAAAGCTGGTACAGAAGTATCTACCGGAAGTACAGTAGAAGTGGTTGTCAGCCTTGGAAAAGAAGATACACAGGTAGAAGTACCCAACGTTTACGGCGTTTCTGAAAATACAGCAAAGAAGACTTTGACCAATTTAAATCTTACGGTTGTGGTGGACACAGGTACCAGTACTAAGGTAAAAGCCGGAGAAGTTATGGCGCAGAGTATCAAAGCCGGTACGAAAGTAGACCAGAAGACAGAAATTACAATTACCGTCAACAGTGGAGCAGATACCACACAGGATCCGGATACTGCTGGCGACGCTACAGTGACACCGGGCGAAGAGGATGAGGATGACGAACAGCAGGAAGCCAAGGTATGGGCCTGCAATCAGCGTCTGGATACACCGCCAAATTACAGCGGCGGCCCCGTCAAACTGACCTTGTCACAGGTGGTAGACGGACAGACGGTAGAGAAGACCGTTGTAGAGAATGAAAGTCCGGAATTCCCGCTGACCTTCAGTACAGAAGGTGCTGAGGGTGTAAGTGTAGGTACCGTATATGTGTATGAGAAGATCGATGGGGAATACAAGAAGATCGCCAAGTACACAGTTCCTTTTGAAGAATATTAATATATGACTGGAAAGATTATAAAAGGTATTGCCGGATTCTACTACGTTTACGTAGTAGAATCCGGTATTTATGAATGTAAGGCTGTTGGGATTTTTCGAAAAGATAAGATCAAGCCTCTGGTGGGCGATATGGTGCGTATCGAGGTGCTTAACGAGGAGAAGAAAGAGGGCAGCCTGGTGGAGATCCTTCCCCGGAAAAATGAACTGATTCGTCCGGCGGTGGCCAATGTTGATCAGGCTATGGTGATTTTTGCAGCGGATTTTCCAAAACCAAATTTTTCGCTGCTGAACCGTTTTTTGATCATGATGGAACGCAGAAACGTGTCGGTGGTGATCTGTTTCAATAAAATGGATCTTTTGGAAGAAAAAGATATCCAGAGACTGCATGAGATCTATGAGCCTGCCGGCTACCGGGTGCTGACCATCAGTGTAAAGCAAAAAAAGGGTATCGAAGAGGTACAAGCACTTTTGGATCATAAGGTGACGGTGGTAGCAGGTCCTTCCGGAGTGGGAAAGTCCTCTCTGACCAACAGTCTGCAGAGAGATGTGGAAATGGAAACAGGAGAGATCAGCAAAAAGCTGAACCGCGGAAAGCATACCACCCGCCATTCCCAGCTGATCGAGCTGGGGGATGACAGCTGGTTTGTGGATACACCCGGTTTTTCCTCCCTGTATCTGGAAGATATGGAAAAGGAAGAATTGCGTCTGTATTTTCCGGAATTTGATCCTTACGAGGGACAGTGTCGCTATCAGGGCTGCACCCATACGCATGAACCCGGATGTGCGGTAAAAGAGGCTCTTTCCGAGGGAAAGATAGAAAAACTGCGGTATGAGGGATATCTTGAGCTGTACGAAGAACTGAAAGACAAGAAGAAAATGTAGAGAACTGGAGCTGTTTTAGCTATGAAAGCAATGGTGATCAGCGGGGGCACGATCGAGAAAGATTTTGCCCTTTCTTTTATCAGAGACTATGAACCTGACTATATTGTGGCGGCGGACAGGGGACTTGCCTTTTGCCTGGAAAATGAGATTAAAGTAAATCTGATCGTAGGGGATTTTGACAGTATTCCCGGAGGAATTCTCGATACGTATGTTGCCCTACATCATGTGCCGGTACGGCGGTTCAATCCGGTAAAAGATGCCACAGATACGGAGATCGCGGTACGCCAGGTGGTGGAAGCGGGTGCCTCTGAAGCGATGCTTCTGGGAGCTACCGGAACCCGTCTTGACCATACCATCGGCAATATACAGTGCCTGCATATCCTTTTGGACGCAGGCATCCCGGCGGCGATTCTGGACAGCCATAACAGGATCAGCCTGCACAGAAAAGATTTTTTTATAAAAAAAGATGAACAGTTTGGGAAGTATATCTCCTTTCTTCCGGCGGGAGAAGCGGTGGAGAAGCTTACGCTTAGCGGATTTAAATATCCTCTGCATGCGCAGCGGATAACCAATGCAGACAGTCTTTGTATCAGCAACGAGATCAACGAGGAGACAGCCGGCGTAACCTTTACAGGCGGCGAGCTGTTTATGATTCAATCCAGAGACAGTTAATGCCGGGAAACTTTCTTGCGGTACGCAGGCAAGTATGATACACTGTACGCGGAATGCAGGCACAGTACAAAACAGAGGAAGTGCCTTTATTTGTGTAGTGAAATGTGTAGAAACAAAGATGAGAAAGGCGGAAATGCTGGCAAACAGAGCATTTTCGGACAGGTATAAGAAAAATGAAATTAGGTATCGTCGGATTACCAAACGTGGGGAAAAGCACCCTGTTTAATTCCCTGACCAAGGCGGGCGCCGAGTCTGCCAACTATCCATTCTGCACCATCGATCCCAATGTAGGTGTGGTGGCTGTGCCGGACAATCGTCTGAAACTTCTGGGAGATTTCTATCATTCAAAGAAAGTGACCCCGGCGGTCATTGAATTTGTAGATATTGCCGGTCTGGTAAAAGGTGCCTCAAAGGGCGAGGGACTTGGTAATCAGTTTTTGGCTAACATCCGTGAAGTTGACGCGATCCTGCATGTGGTTCGCTGCTTTGAAGATCCCAATGTTATCCATGTGGATGGATCGGTGGATCCCATTCGAGATATTGAGACCATTAATCTGGAACTGATCTTTGCGGATCTGGAGGTACTGGAGCGCCGTATGGCAAAAGTGGGGCGCACCAGACAGATGGATAAGGCAGCTGCAAAAGAGTACACGCTGCTGGAGAAAATCAAAAAGCATCTGGAAGACGGTAAACCGGCCAAAACTCTGGAACTGGAAGATGACGATGAAGCAGCCATGATCAAAGACTATAATCTGTTGACGGCAAAACCGGTGATCTATGCGGCCAACGTGGCCGAGGATGAACTGGCCGGTGAAGACAATGATCTGGTGAAAAAGGTGCGTGAATACGCCGAGGCCGAGGGAAGTGAAGTGTTCAGTATCTGCGCGCAGATCGAGGAAGAAATCTCAGAGCTGGATGACGACGAGAAAAAGATGTTTCTGGAGGATCTGGGCATTGAGGAGTCCGGTCTGGACAAACTGATTACAGCCAGCTACCGTCTGCTGGGACTGATGAGTTTTCTGACAGCAGGAGAGGATGAGACAAGAGCATGGACCATCAAAATCGGTACCAAGGCTCCGCAGGCTGCCGGAAAGATCCATACCGATTTTGAGAGAGGCTTTATCAAGGCAGAGGTGGTCAATTACCAGAATCTTCTGGACTGTGGTTCCTACGCCGGAGCCAGAGAGAAGGGACTTGTCCGCATGGAAGGAAAGGACTATGTGGTTCAGGACGGTGATGTGATTCTGTTCCGCTTTAATGTTTAAGACAGCCGGAGGAAATTAGCATGGATATGCAGATATATTTTCCTCATCTGGGCATCTATCTGGAGCATGTGGGGAAAAATTTCAGTATCTTCGGATTTACCATTGCATATTACGGTGTAGTTATCGTTATCGGTATGCTGATTGCCATGGCGCTGATCATGTATACGGCAAAACGTTTTGGGGAAAATCCGGATATGTATTATGATGTGAGCCTGATGGCCATCCTGATCGGCATCGTGGGGGCCAGAGCCTACTATGTGTTTTTTTCCTGGGATATGTACAAAGATGACCTTTGGCAGATATTCAATATTCGAAACGGCGGCCTGGCCATCTACGGCGGCATCCTTTTTGGTACCCTGACGGTGTTGGTGTATTCCCGGGTGAAGAAAAAAAGCTTTCTTCATATGGCAGATATCCTGATTCTGGGTGTGGTATTTGGCCAGATCATGGGCCGTTGGGGCAATTTCTTTAATCGTGAGGCCTTTGGCGAATACACAGACGGACTGTTTGCCATGCAGCTGCCGGTTTCTGCTGTGCGTCAGAATGAGATTACCCAGGCCATGTGGGACCATGCGGTGACGATCAATGGCGTGGAGTTTATACAGGTATCCCCCACTTTCCTCTACGAAAGTCTGTGGAATCTGGGACTTCTGGTTATTTTGTTGTTCCTCATCGGACGAAAACGTTTTGACGGTCAGGTCTTTCTGACCTATGTCATGGGGTATGGCCTGGGGAGGATGTGGATCGAAGGTCTGAGAACAGATCAGCTTCTGGTTCCGCAAACAGCGATTCCCGTATCCCAGCTTCTGTCTGGCACTATGGTGGTGGCTGCGGTCATAGGCCTTATCGTACAGAGCCACAGGCACAGGAACCAGGGATGTCTGGTAAATGAAAAAAGCGGGAAAATGGATAAAAAACTGGGATGATCCCCCACCGCGATATAGATTTATGAAAAAAAGAGAAGAACGAAAAGACAATTATGGGATATGCATGGCATACATCCCCAAATGGCTGTCTTTTCGTTCTTTTTTTGCTGCTCTGCAAGCGGAGGATGAGAGGATTCGGGAGGGCTCAGTTTGTCGTTTCCGCGCATGGGCTGTAAATAAAACGTAAAGAATTTTCTGTATTTCCCTCTTGCACTTTCCCAATCCCTGGGGTAGAATAGGGGTACAAGTGGTACAAAGTGGAGAAAAGTGGTGGCAAAGGGAGGAACTGTGGCGGTTTCACTGACGCTGCCGGATGATAGACAGGAGGGAGCTGTTGATCATCAGATAAGAGGTTGTTGCATTATGTTCATGGGAGAATACAGTCATTCGATTGACGCAAAGGGGAGATTGATCATACCGTCGAAGTTCAGAGAACAGCTTGGGGAAGAGTTCGTACTGACAAAAGGCCTTGATGGTTGTCTTTCTATCTATCCCATGGATGAATGGACCGCTTTCGAAGAAAAACTCAAAGCTTTACCACTGACGAATAAAAATGCGCGAACCTTTTCAAGATTCTTTGTTGCAGGCGCTACATCCTGTGAACTGGACAAGCAGGGGAGAATTCTCATTCCGGCAACGCTGAGAGAATTTGCTGGTCTGGAAAAGGATGTTGTACTGACTGGTAACATTACAAGGATCGAGATCTGGAGCAAAGAGAAGTGGGCAGAGAACAGTAACTATGATGATATGGATGCCATCGCAGAAGGTATGCAGGAAATGGGAATAGTGATCTGATATGGAATTCAAGCACACATCGGTTTTACTGAAGGAAACCATCGATAATCTGAACATCAGACCGGATGGAATATATGTAGACGGTACTCTGGGAGGAGCCGGACATGCATCCGAGGTTTGCAGACAATTATCCGCCACGGGGAGATTTTTTGGAATAGATCAGGATGCAGCAGCAATTCGGGCTGCCGGTGAACGTCTGGCACCTTTTGGGGAAAAGGTCACCATCATCCGCAGCAATTACTGCCATATGGTCCGCGAACTGCAGAACAGGGGAGTCAGGGGCGTGGACGGTATTGTTCTTGATCTGGGAGTATCCTCCTATCAGCTGGATGAGGCTGACAGAGGATTTACCTATCGCTTTGACGCTCCGCTGGATATGCGCATGGATCAGCGACAGGAAAAAACAGCAGGGGATATTGTAAATGAATACACTGAAAGTGAATTATACAGAGTGATCCGGGACTACGGTGAGGATCAGTTCGCCAGGAATATTGCCAAGCATATTTGCATAGCCCGGCAGAAGGAGCCAATCCGTACCACCGGAGAACTCGTGGAGATCATCAAACAGGCCATTCCGATGAAAGTGAGGGCCAAGGGTGGTCATCCCGCAAAAAAGACCTTTCAGGCACTTCGCATTGAATTAAATCAGGAGTTGACGGTTCTGGAAGAGTCTCTGGATGATATGATCGGCTTTTTGAACGATGGCGGCCGTATCTGTATCATTACCTTTCATTCATTGGAAGACCGTATTGTAAAATCCATTTTCAGGAAAAATGAAAATCCGTGTATTTGTCCGCCGAGTTTCCCGGTATGTGTCTGTGGAAGAACACCAAAGGGAAGAGTGATCACAAGAAAACCCATACTTCCGGACGAAAAGGAAATGGAAGAAAACTCACGTTCAAAGAGCGCTAAACTTCGAGTGTTTGAGCGCATAAAATAATGGATCAGGTGGTGTATCGGGTGAGTACAGCATATAGAAAATCACACAGTGTTGACATCAGGGATAACACAGGGTATTATGTGGATGGCAATACCGTTCGGGTAGCTCCTGCCCAGTGGGAGGAGGAGCAGACCAGAAAACGGCAGGTCAGCAGCAAAACCAGAAAAAACAGAACAAAAGCCATGAGCATGAGCCGTGGATTTGTCGTATTCCTGTCGGCAATGTCTATCATGGCTATGTTTATGTGTGTTTCCTACGTTCAGCTTAAGACGGAGATTACCAGGCAGACCAAAAGGATTGCGTCTTTGCAGACAGATCTCAATGATCTGAAATCCGATAATGATGCTTTGGAGAATTCATATGAAGCATCTGTGGATCTGACACAGGTCTATGAGATAGCAACGGAGAAGCTTGGTATGCATTATCCGAACGAGGAACAGATCGTTTCATACAATGCCGACGGCAGCGGATATGTACGTCAGTACAGAGACGTGCCCGGAGATAAATAAGAAATAAAAGAGGTAAGCGTGTGGCAGTAAAAAACAGACGGAGAAGAAAAGACCCCGTTTCGGAACGAAAACTGAACGCTACGATGAGAACAAAGCTGGTAGGACTGTTTGCAATAGTCATACTGGCTTTTGTCGGTTTAGCGATTCGAATTACAGTGATCAATGCGCAGGATGGTGATGCCTATAAAAAGAAGGTCCTGACGCAGTCTCAGCAGCAGTATTCCAGCAAGACGATTCCCTTTAAACGAGGAGATATTCTGGATACCAACGGAACCGTACTGGCTACCAGTGAAAAGGTATATAACCTGATTCTGGATTGCAAAGTGGTGAATACAAAGGAGGAGTATGCAGAACCCACCATTGCTGCACTGAAAAAGTACTTTGGTGTGGAAGAAAGCGATGTGAGAGGCAGACTGGAGTCTGAGAAAACCAGAAACAGTCAGTATCAGATCCTGCAGAAGGAAGTAACCATTGAGCAAAAAAAAGCTTTTGAGGCCTACGTATCTCCAGAGGATGAAGATAAGGAAAAACTTACCGCAGAGCAGCTGGCAGAACGAAAAAAGGTAAAGGGGATATGGTTTGAGGAAACTTATAAGAGAATCTATCCTCTGAATTCTCTGGCCTGTGATGTCATCGGTTTTACGTATGATGGTACAACGGCCGACTGGGGAATTGAAGGTTATTATGGAAGTGTATTAAATGGCACGAATGGTCGGCAGTATGGGTATATCACCGAAGAGGATACAACGCAGCAGACGATCATTGAACCAAAGGATGGATCTACGATCGTATCTACCATAGATGCTAATATACAGAAAATTGTAGAAGAAAAATTAGCCTATCTCTGGAAAGCTTTGTCCAACGGTCCAAATGGCAGTGACGGTGCGGCAAACATCGGTGTGGTGGTACAGAATCCCAAAAACGGAGAAATTCTGGCTATGGCCAGTTCCCGTCCGTATGACCTGAATTCTCCCCGTGATCTGTCTTTGTTTTATACAGAAGAAGAACTGGAACATATGTCCGAGGAAAAGATGCTGGAAAAACTGCAGGAAATCTGGCAGAATTACTGCATCAGCACACCTTTTGAACCGGGTTCGACTTTTAAACCGGTGACCATTGCTTCTGCATTGGATTGTGCGGATGTTTCAGAAGAGGATGTATTTCTTTGTGATGGTTTTGAAAAGTTCGGAAACAGCATGATCAAGTGCAGTGTATACCCACGAAGACATGGAGAACAGACGCTGGCGGATGCCTTAAAAAATTCATGCAACGATGCGCTGATGCAGATCGGTGCAGCCATGGGTGACAAACAGTTCTTACAATATCAGAAAAATTTTGGCTTTGGCAGCCGAACGGGGATCGATCTTCCCGGTGAGGCTTCCGGTATTATTTTCACCGAAGATTCTATGGGTGTGACGGAGCTGGCTTCTTCTTCTTTTGGACAGGGATTTACCTGTACCATGCTGCAGGAGATCAATGCGTTCAGTGCCTGTATCAATGGAGGATATCTGTACAAGCCCTCTGTAATGAAAGAAATAATCAGCAATACTGGGGCTGTGGAACAGTCTTTTGATGCCACGGTGGTGCGTCAGGCGGTATCCTCTGAAGTTTCCGACCGTGTCAGAGAATATCTGGGAACAGTCACCGGTTCAGATGGTACGGGTAAATACGCCAAAGTCAATGGCTACAGTATGGGCGGAAAAACAGGTACTGCGCAGAAGATGGGTACTGCCAATAAAGGAAAATACCTGGTTTCTTTTATCGGTTTTGCTCCGCTTAATGATCCGGAAGTGGTAGTGTATGTTGTTGTAGATGAACCAAATGCTGCCTCACAGGCGGACAGCCGTTACCCGCAGTGGCTGGCCCGGGAGATCATGCAGGAGCTTCTTCCCTATTTGAATATCTTCCCGGACGAGGAAGAAAAGAAAGAAGTGAATTCTGTCAGAATTTTCAACGAAATGGTTGAGTATATGTATGAAGAACAGGTGAAGCAGGAAGAATGGGCCAAGCAGAAAGCTGCAGCCGATACAGCTGCCCAGGAGGCAGGTACAACGACAACGGCGGATCCGGCACAAACCACGGTTCCTGCAACAGGACAGACCGGCACGGATATTCTGAACGATCCGGATGCCGCACCGCCCCAGGAGGCAGACAATACAGATCTTGCCGTTCCGCCTCAGGATACAGAAAAGATCACAGGTGGTGAACAGCTGGATGATGATGGTATTGCCAATGATGACGCGGATATGATCAACTGATGTATAACCCCACAGGAAAATCCATACATTAAATGGATAGAACCTGTGGGGATTTTTTGTGGATACAAACAAAATATTTCACCGGAAAAAGGTGCGCCTGTTATGTTTTTTGTTCCTCATCTGTCTTTTGCTGCTGGGGTGCAGGCTGACATATCTTATGGTGATCCGGGGAGAATACTACAGTGATAAAGCACAGAAACTTCATGAGAGAGAACGCCCGGTAAAAGCAGCCCGGGGGAAAATACTGGACAGAAATGGAAAAGTTCTGGCAGATAACCGGGCAGTGACTACCGTATCCGTAGTACACAGCCAGATTGGTGATGCCGAAGAAGTGATCCGCGTTCTTTCAAAGAATCTGGGGATAGAGGAAGAAAAAGTACGAAAAAAGGTGGAAAAGGTTTCCTCTATGGAACGGATCGCTTCCAATGTGGATAAGGAGACAGGGGATCGCATCAGAAAACTTGGTCTTTCAGGCGTAAAAGTAGATGAGGATTATAAAAGAACGTACCCTTATGGGGAACTGGCCTCCAGAGTTCTGGGATTTACAGGGGCAGATAATCAGGGCATCATTGGTCTGGAAGTAGAGTATGATTCCTGGCTGAAGGGTACAAATGGTACCATTTTAAGCCTGACGGATGCTAAAGGGGTAGATCTTTCCGATACGGGGGAGAGCAGGATCGATGCGATAGACGGCTGGGATCTGACCACAAGTCTTGATCTGAATATGCAGCTCTATGCCCAGCAGGCGGCAGGAAAGGTACTGGAGGAAAAACAGGCAGACAGAGTGTCTGTTCTTATGATGAATCCTCAAAATGGAGAAATCTATGCCATGGTAAATGTGCCGGAGTTTGATCTGAATGATCCCTATACTTTGCCGCAGAGTTCAGATGGTTTGACAGAAGAAGAAAAAACAGAGCTTTTGAATGCCATGTGGAGAAATCCCTGTCTGAGTGATACGTATGAACCGGGATCGGCATTTAAGATCATCACAGCCAGCGCAGCTCTCGAAGCCGGAAAAGTTACACTGGAAGATCAGTTTTTCTGTAATGGGTATCGTATCGTGGAGGACAGGAGAATACACTGCCACAAACGTACGGGACATGGGGCGGAAACGTTTCTGCAGGGTATAGAAAATTCCTGTAATCCTGTATTTATGGATGTGGCCCAGCGCCTGGGTGCCGAGGCGTTTTATGACAGCTTTGAACGCTTTGGGCTTTTGGAAAAAACGGGTATAGATTTGCCGGGTGAGGCAGGTACGATTATGCATAAGCTGGAAGATATCGGCCCTGTAGAACTGGCAACTATGGCTTTTGGCCAGTCTTTTCAGGTGACGCCGGTACGAATGGCCGCCACGGTAAGCGCGCTGATCAACGGCGGCCATAGGGTCATTCCCCATATCGGAGTGAAGCTGACCAATGCGGATGGCAGCAGAGAAAATATACTGACCTGGGACTGTACGGAACGCATCGTCAGTGAAAAAACATCCCAGACTATGCAGTATGCGCTGGAAAAGGTAGTATCGGAGGGCGGAGGAAGCAAGGCATACATTGAAGGGTATGCCATCGGCGGAAAAACAGCTACATCCCAGACTTTGCCCAGAAGTGCGCACCGCTATATAGCCTCTTTTATTGGTTTTGCCCCTGCGGATGATCCGGAAATTCTGGCGATGTGTATTATTGAGGATCCGCAGGGAATTTATTATGGCGGAACGATTGCTGCCCCGGTGGTGCGGGACATTTTCCTGAATATACTTCCTTATCTGGAAATTGAAAAAAGCACGGAGGAAATAGACGAAGGATAAAACGGTTGATAATTGCCTCAAAAAGCATTATACTGTGGGAGAATCCGACAAAAGAGAATGCCGCCGCTTTAGCGGCGGGAGCATATGAAACAGAGGTTAAAAAAATATGGATAAGTTTTTAGTGATACCGGTACTTGTGGCGTTTGCGATCAGTGTTGCAGTAGCTCCTTTTATTATCCCCTTTCTGCGAAAACTGAAGGTGGGACAGACGGAACGAGTGGATGGTGTACAGTCCCATTTGAAAAAGGCAGGCACCCCCACCATGGGAGGTATGATCTTTTTGCTGGCAACAACTGTGACATCTCTTTTTTACGTGAAGAGTTGTCCGGAAATTATTCCTGTATTGTTTCTGACACTGGGCTTTGGCCTGATCGGTTTTCTCGATGATTATCTGAAGGTGGTACTCAGGCGTTCCGATGGTCTTTTGCCAAAACAGAAAATGGCACTGCAGATCGTTGTAACGGCAGTATTTGCCTTTTATCTGATTCGCTATACCGATATTTCTCTGAATCTGCAGATTCCTTTTATGAATGGTTTCTGCCTGGACATTGGATGGCTGGCGGTGCCTCTCATGTTTTTTGTTGTGATCGGTACGGTAAATGGCGTGAATTTTACGGATGGACTGGACGGACTGGCATCCAGCGTGACGGTGATGGTGGCTATTTTCTTTACGGTAGCAGCGCTGGCAAAAGGTGTAGCCATTACACCGATAACCTGTGCAGTACTGGGATCCCTGATGGGATTTTTGATCTTTAACTGTTTTCCAGCCAGTGTATTTATGGGAGATACAGGTTCTCTGGCTTTGGGCGGTTTTGTGGCAGGATGTGCCTATATGCTGCAGATGCCGGTATTTCTGCTGATCGTCGGTCTGATTTATGTGGTAGAGGTATTGTCTGTTATCATTCAGGTTACCTATTTCAAGAAGACCGGTGGAAAAAGAATTTTCAAGATGGCTCCGATCCATCATCATTTTGAGCTGTGCGGATGGTCAGAGACCAGAGTTGTATTTATTTTTGCCATTATCACAGCAATGCTGTGTATGATTGGGTTCCTGGCAATGTAGGAGGATAATATGGAATTTTGTGGTAAAAAAGTACTTGTTTTCGGAACAGGAATCAGTGGTATCGGTGCTGCTGACCTGCTGACGCAGCAGGGCGCCGAAGTGATTCTTTATGATGGCAATGAAAACGTGGATAAAGATGGTGTCAGAGCCAGATTGAAAGCTCCTGAAAAAACAGAGCTCCTTCTGGGTGAGTTGGCGGATGCAGTTCTTGATGCGCTGGAGCTGGCAGTGCTAAGCCCGGGTGTTCCCACAGATCTTCCCATCGTACTGCGAATGAAAGAAAAACGCATTCCGGTGATTGGAGAGGTTGAGCTGGCATATCAGACCGGCGCAGGCCGTGTGTTTGCCATAACCGGAACAAATGGCAAGACCACGACAACAGCGCTTCTGGGACAGATCATGAGGGACTATTACCCGGAAGTCTATGTGGTGGGAAATATAGGTACACCGTATACATCCGTATCTGCTGCCATGAGTGAAAAGGCGGTTACCGTTGCAGAGATCAGCAGTTTCCAGCTGGAGACGATCAGGGATTTTCATCCGGAGGTCAGCGCCATCTTAAATATTACAGAAGATCATCTGAACCGTCATCATACTATGGAAGAGTATATTCGGGTAAAGGAAATGATCACAAAGAATCAGACAAAGGACAATACCGTGGTTCTCAATTATGAAGATGAGGTGCTTCGGGAGTTTGGGGAAAAATCGCCCGCCAGCGTATTGTATTTTTCCAGCCGGCGCAGCCTTTCTGAAGGTATCTGTCTGGAAAATGATGATATCGTACTTCGTTACCATGGCGAAACGATCAGCGTTCTTAACGTTCATGAGCAGCATCTTCTTGGACTTCACAATTATGAAAATATCATGGCTGCTGTGGCAATGGCATACTGTGCCGGTGTCCCCGTGGACAGCATTCGCCATTCTGTGAAAAATTTCCATGCGGTAGAGCACCGGATCGAATTTGTCAGGGAAATCAATGGCGTGGCTTATTATAACGATTCTAAGGGAACAAATCCGGATGCTGCCATTAAGGGAATTCAGGCGATGAACCGTCCGACGCTTCTGATTGGCGGAGGATACGATAAGGAATCCAGCTATGAAGAATGGATTCGGGCCTTTGACGGCAAGGTGCGTTTCCTGGTACTGATAGGCCAGACAAAAGAAAAGATCGCGGCGGCTGCCAGATCCTGTGGATTTACAGATATTATCCTGGAAGAGAATCTGGAAGACGCGGTGGCTACCTGTGCCAGACTGGCCAGACCAGGAGATGCCGTACTTCTTTCTCCTGCCTGCGCAAGCTGGGGACAGTTTCCGAATTATGAAGTCAGAGGAAAGATGTTTAAGGAATACGTGCAGCGCATGGCCTGACATAAGTTCTTGATTTTCTTTGCCGGGCATATATTTGTGACAGTAAAAGAGATCGGGGATACGTATGGGGCGTTTATGGATACGCGGACAACATCCGGATCGCCTGCTTGCAGCGGTTATTGTGCTGTTGACTGCCCTGGGCATGGTCTATCTGTACAGCACAGGTGCTTATTATGGAGCAGCAAGATTTCATGATCCAACATATTATGTAAAAAAACAGTTTATGGCGGTCAGCCTCGGCCTGGCGGTGATGTACGGTGTATCCTGTATAGAATATACCTGGATCACCCGCCGGGCGGGGCTGTTTTATTTTGTGTCCCTGCTTTTGTCTGCAGCCGTACTGGTAGTTGGAAAAGAATACAATGGTTCGAAAAGATGGCTGGCTTTTGGCCCCCTGTCCTTTCAGCCGGCAGAATTTGCCAAGGCAGCGGTGATTCTTCTGCTGGCTTCGGTAATCAGTAAAAAGAAGGCAGAAAACGCTGGCTTTTTCTTTGCCGTAAAGATATTTTTGCTGATTCTTCCTTCTGTTATCCTTGTAGGAACGAACAATCTGAGTACGGCAGTGATCATTTTAGGGATCGCAGCCTGTCTGATCTTTATGGCAAATCCAAAGTATCTCCAGTTTGCGGGGCTGGGAGCGGCAGCTGTTGTGATGGCCGGGATCTTTCTGGCGATGGAAAGCTATCGGCTGGAGCGAATTGCCGTCTGGCTGGATCCTGAAAATTATGACAAGGGGTTTCAGACCATACAAGGACTGTATGCCATTGGCAGCGGAGGACTGTTTGGCCTAGGCCTGGGGGCGGGACGGCAGAAACTCGGATTTGTACCTGAGGCGCAGAATGATATGATCTTTTCTATCATCTGTGAGGAAACAGGACTGGTGGGCGCCCTGCTTTTGCTGAGCCTGTTTGGCTTTTTGATTTTCCGACTGTATATCCTGTCTGTGCGGTCCAGAGATCTGGAAGGAAGTCTTCTTCTGGCGGGAATAATGACACATATTGCCCTGCAGGTCATTCTGAATGTGGCTGTGGTGACTAACTCTATCCCGAACACAGGGATTACCCTTCCATTTATCAGCTATGGCGGAACGTCGATCGTTTTTTTGCATGGAGAGCTGGGAGTGGCTCTGGCAGTGAGCCGGCAGGTGCCCCATCGCACAGATAGCTTTCTGGCAGCATATACTGGATATGAGTAAAAATCCGGGGCAGAGCTTTGGGCAGGATCTGTGTGCAGGGCAAAAGAGAGCTTCAGGGAGAAGTTGCGGTTCAGGGATCAAAAAATGCTGCGCTGCCCATCATGGCAGCGGCTCTATTACATAAAGGAAGTACAGTACTGCACAATTGTCCGAAAATATCAGATGTATTTGTTATGGAACAGATTTTGCGGCAGCTTGGGGTTGTTACCCATTGGGAAGGTCATTCACTGCTCCTGGATTGCCGTCAGGTGTGCGGATACAGTATTCCAGCCTCTGAGACAGAGAAAATGCGGGCATCTGTTTTGCTGGCGGGGAGCCTTCTTGGCCGAAAAAAATGTGTGTGTATGGGATATCCGGGAGGCTGCGTGATTGGACATCGGCCGATCGATCTTCATCTGGAGGTGTTTACCCGCATGGGAGCTTATAAAGATGAGGATGGAAAACAATTGAAGATCACGGCAGACAGCCTGCAGGGAATCCGATACCGGTTTCCGAAAGTCTCCGTAGGAGCAACGGAAAATGCTGTTCTTGCTGCGGTGGCAGGAGAGGGCTGGACCATATTGGAGAATGCAGCCCGGGAACCGGAAGTGACCGCTCTTTGCAGTTTCCTGAAAAAAATGGGTGTAAGAATAGAAAACGACGGGAGGGGAACGCTGTGCATTCTGGGCGGCTGCCTGCTTTCAGATGTGGAATTTGCCATTCCGCCGGACAGAATTGTGGCGGGAACTTTTTTGCTGGCAGGAGCTGCAATGCGTTCCAGAATCACTCTTTTGCAGGCGCCTTCCCGACAGCTTAACAGTCTGCTGACCCTTTATAAGAAAATGGGTGGACAATATTTGGTCAGTGGTGGTACACTGGAAACTGACAGTCGCGGTGTCAGGTGTGCTTTGCCGCTGACTGAGACGGGAGTTTATCCTGGATTTCCCACAGATCTGCAGCCTCTATTGATGGCTGTATGCTGTACGCTGCAGGGGGAAAGCCGGATTCGGGAAAATGTATTTGACAATCGGTTTCGTGTGGCAGAGCCACTGAAGAAAATGGGAGCAAAAATTAAAATCAGAGATACATATGCCGAAATTCAAGGTCCGGCAGTACTCAAAGGCTGCCGGGTAAAAGCCATGGATCTGAGAGCGGGTGCCGCTCTTGTAATAGCAGCACTTTATGCGGAGGGTGAAACGATCATAGATTCCTGCGAGTACATTGAGCGGGGCTATGAAACACTGTATCAGGATATTAACCTGCTGGGTGGCAG
This sequence comes from Lachnospiraceae bacterium, assembly GCA_016301965.1. GTDB lineage: Bacteria > Bacillota > Clostridia > Lachnospirales > Lachnospiraceae > UBA11957. Next base: position 43,643 of record JAEDOO010000001.1, read on the forward strand.
GATCAGAAAAGAGAATGATAGTATAGATGAAACAGAAACTACAGGAATATTTGAAAAAAATCAAACAGAAACTACAGGCTGGTCTGCAAAAGAGTAAACAACGGCTGAGCAGTCAGAAACTGGACAATATCCCTCGGGTCAGTCCGAAGCTGGCAGCAGGAATTGGAATTTCTCTGGTAGTATTTGCCGCTGTGCTGTGGTTTTTCGTCCATTTTTCCGTGCGTGAAGTTATTGTGCTTGGCAATATCCATTATACAAAAGAGGAGATCACGGATACGGTACAGAGGGGACTTTTCGGAAACAATACCCTGATCGTGAGCCGCAGCCGCAAGAGTTTTTCACCGGAGACACTGGATCTTGTAGACCGGATCGAAGTGGAGATGAAAGATGAGCATACACTTCAGATCACAGTGCAGGAACGACAGCTGATCGGTTATGTACAATATCTGGATAGCAATCTGTATTTTGACAGTGAAGGCCGCATCATGAACAGTGTGGTGCGGGAAGAAGAGACTGCCGAAGAAGAGCAGAAGGTACTTGCAGCAGAAGCTGTGGGAAAGACAGCTACATCCTATGTGGCTGCAATGAAGGAGGCTCCTCAGATTTGTGGTCTTAACTTTGCCTGGGCACGTCTGCACGAAATACTGCCGGTAGAGGATGCTTCTGTATTTAATACGATTCTGGGCATCAGCCGAATGATCAACAAATACAGTATTTTTCCGGATGCTGTGGTATTTGATGAGAAAATGGATATTTCTCTGACATATGGTGAGATCACGGTGGATTTGGGTGCGGATCAGCTGATGGAAGAGAAGCTGGCAAGAGTGGCTGCCATACTGCCGAGTATAGAAGGAAAACAGGGAATTCTGCATATGGAAGATTATGACGGAAGCTCTGAAAATATCGTCTTTTCCCAGACGCTTCTGACGGCAGAAGCTGTTGATGATGAGGAAGATGAAACCGTACAGGAGAAAGGACAATCAGAGAAAGATGACACAGAAGAATCTGTGTCTCATGAGTATGCGCTGGTGCTTCGAGACGATGAAACTGCGAAAGATACAAAAGGTGACGCTCATACAACGGAGGCAGATCAGCTGACGGGAAATCCCTCGTCGGAAAGTACGCAGCTGACAGCAGGAGATTATCCGGCGGAAAGTACAGAAACTGCACCGTCAGCAACAAGCCAGACAACAGGATCAGGCCAGACAGAAACGGCCGGTCAGACAACAGAAAGTTCACAGAACAATACAGGAAATCCGGCAGAAGAAACCACGCCGCCGCAGTCTTCCGGGACGCAGCAGATACAGATCGACAAACCTGTATTGAATAATCTTCCCTAGGAGGGGAAAGTAAAGAATGTGAAAACCAGATGAAAAAATGAAAAAAAGAGTTGCGCATTGCGGTTTGGGAATGTATTATATATACGTATATGACTTTATATGGGATTTTTTTGCCCTAAGGGGTTTTAATTGTAGCACGTTTAGTTAAAAAGGAGGAAATACTTTGTTAGAGATCATGACAAATGAAGCTGAGTCTTCGGCAAAGATCATTGTAATCGGTGTCGGCGGTGCCGGCAATAATGCTGTAAATCGCATGGTTGAAGAATCTATCGGCGGAGTTGAGTTCGTCGGAATCAATACAGATAAACAGGCCCTGACTCTGTGCAAGGCTCCCACTGTTCTGCAGATCGGTGAGAAACTGACAAAAGGTCTTGGCGCAGGCGCCAAGCCGGAAATCGGTGAAAAGGCTGCTGAGGAGAGCATGGAAGAGATCCGTCAGATTATGGAAGGGGCAGATATGGTATTCGTTACCTGCGGTATGGGCGGCGGTACTGGTACTGGTGCGGCTCCGGTCGTTGCCGGGATTGCCAAAGAAATGGGCATTCTGACTGTCGGCGTGGTAACCAAACCTTTCCGTTTTGAGGCCAGAACGCGTATGAGCAATGCTCTGGCAGGAATTGAGAAACTGGAAGCCAATGTAGACACGCTGATCGTTATCCCGAACGATAAACTTCTGGAAATCGTTGATCGTCGTACCACGATGCCGGAGGCATTAAAGAAAGCGGATGAAGTTCTTCAGCAGGCTGTTCAGGGTATCACGGATCTTATCAATCTGCCGGCTCTGATCAACCTTGACTTTGCTGATGTTAAGACTGTCATGGTGGATAAGGGTGTGGCTCATATCGGTATCGGTGAAGCCAAAGGTGACGATAAGGCTCTTGAGGCTGTACAGCAGGCTGTATCCAGTCCTCTTCTGGAGACAACCATCAACGGTGCATCCCATGTTATCATCAATATTTCCGGTGATATTTCTCTTATGGATGCCAACGATGCTGCAAGCTATGTACAGGATCTGGCTGGAGAAGATGCCAATATTATCTTTGGTGCAATGTATGACGATACTGCTGTGGATACAGCCAGAATCACAGTTATTGCTACAGGACTGGATGATGCGACCGCTAAGATGGCCAGCGTAAAAGAAGGTACTCCGAAGAAGAAAGCAGCAGAAGAAAAACCGGCGGCTGAGAAGAAACCGGTACAGCAGAATGCTCCATCTTTCACAATGCCGACTTTCTCTATTCCGGCTGCAACACCGATGACGAGCACTGTACAGAAAAAAGATATCCAGATTCCGGATTTCCTCAAAAATAAAAGATAATCTGTCTGAATAATAACAAAAGACCTAAAAAGCACTGTTTCCCATGCTTATCGGAAAACAGTGCTTTTTTTACTTTATTGCCATAAGGTCTGAAAGGATGTTTATGACAATAACATATTATTTGGAAAAGAATTTTTCCTTAACCAGATCTGTGGGCATAGCAAGACCGGTAAAATGATGAAAGGCTACTGCGCCCTGATAAAGCAGCATATACATGCCATTGCCGGTGATGCAGCCGCGTTCTTTTGCCATGGACAGGAAACGGGTTTCCTGTGGGTCGTAGATAACATCGCATACGTGCAGGCCGGGATAAAAAACCTCGGGATCGGTAACGATGCAGTTTTCCGGATGAGGATTCATACCCACAGAGGTGGCATTGATCAGCATATCACTTTCGGCAGCACAGCGTTTCAGAGAGGCCATGTCGGCAGAATCGTACAGCTCAACAGTTGTCTTGGTGGTGGAACGAATGGCATCGGCCAAAGCTTCGGTACGTTGGTGAAAACGACTGGAAGGACGGGAAAAAATGTGAATTTTTCGGGCGTTGTCCAGGGCGGCCTGAGCACAGATGGCGGTACCGGCACCCCCGGCTCCCAAAATGGTAATGGACTTGCCTTCCGGCCGGAAACCGGTTTCGGCAGCAGCTTTCCAGAAGCCGGCCCCGTCTGTGTTGTATCCATAAAGGATACCGTCACGGTTGACAACCGTATTGACAGCCTGCATAAGTTTGGCTTCCGGAGAAAGATGATCGCAAAGCTCAACCATACGGTTTTTGTTTGGCATCGTAAGATTAAAACCTCGGATCCCGGCAGCTTTCAGACCGTCTACCGCGGTTTTTAACTGTTCCTCGAGAATTTCAAAGCAAAGATATACACTGTCCAGGCCGAGATACCGAAAAGACAGGTTATGCATCAGTGGAGATTTGCTGTGGTGTACAGGACTTCCCAGCAATCCATACAGGCTGGTAGTCCCGGTGATTTCGGGTATACTTGAAGACATAATGACACTTCCTTTGTGTAAAGAATTAAATTAATCTTATCTTAGCATGGATAGACATTCCTTGTAAAGAAAGTTATAATATAACCGTTTGCAACAGCCGATACAGCATTTTGCGGCTGAAAAAAAGAGACAAACACAGAAGAGATAAGAGGATAGGAAAAAATGAAACGTACAGTACAGATAAAAAATTTGAACATTGGCAGTGGTATGCCGAAAATCTGTGTTCCCATTACTGGTGTGACGGAAACAGAGATCCTGGCACAGGCAGCTGCCATAAAAGAGGCATCTCCCGATCTTGTGGAATGGCGAGTGGATTTTTTTGCGCAAAGGGAAGAAGAGAAGGCGGTAGAGAAGATCCTTTCGGCACTGGCAGAGATTTTGCAGGGTATCCCTCTGCTGTTTACCCTGCGTACAGACCGGGAAGGAGGCGCTGCCCATGTGGATGTGCCGACGTATGAAAAAATTTTGCGCCATGCATTGCTGTGCCCGCAGACAGATCTGATCGATGTGGAAGTGATGAAGGATGTGGATTGTGCGGCGCGCATCACAGACGCTGCCCATGACAGAAATGTTCCTGTGATTGCGTCTAACCATCATTTTGAAGGAACTCCTTCAAATGAAGAGATAGACTGCATTTTTTCCTGCATGGAAAAAACAGGCGCAGATATCCTGAAGATGGCGGTAATGCCGGAGAATGGCTACGATGTGGTGCGGATGATGGAACAAACCTTACGCTGGAATGAAAGAAGTGAACGGCCGCTGATTACCATGTCCATGGGAACCTTAGGGGGGATCAGCCGCATGTGCGGAGAAATGACGGGCTCCTCTGTAACTTTTGCTTCGGTAACGGCGGCATCTGCGCCGGGGCAGATCGATATGACTTCTCTCAAATATATATTGCAGATTCTGCACCGGGAGTGAAAATCCTGTCGAATTGTTTTTTATAGTGTCCGCACTGTTTTGACAAATAAAGCACCTCATCCTTTCTATAATGGAATGCATCTGGACAACAGAGAATTCTGTTATAGGAATGGTGAGGTGCTTTTTGTATGTGGTAAAAGCTCTGAAGACCAAAGAATGGCACAGAAAGAACTGGTGGATTCCGGCAGGGCTGGCTGCCGCCGGTGCGCTGAGATATACGGGAAACAGAGTGCATCCTAAAAGCAGCGCATACGTTTTGCGTGAAATCAGGGATGTTCGATTGTCTGTCTGCGGAGAGACTGTGGGACTCAGAGGTCTTGTGGATACGGGAAACTGTCTGTATGACGGCAGGGAATGCAGGCCGGTATGTGTGATGGATAAAGCGGTAATCGAGAAAGAGCTGCCTTTGCTGAAAAAACGTATGGAACGTTATCTCAGAGGGGAGTATACAGAGGGAAAACTTGATTTCCATTATCTTCCTTACTGTAGTCTCGGTCGGCCCGATGGGCTGGCTCTCGTTTTTACGGCGGAATATCTGATCGTCCAAAGGAACAGAAGCAAAAGAAAAACAATGCATCCGAGGATTGCTGTTGCCGACGGCAGTCTGTTATTTGGCCGGGCTTATCAGATCATACTGAATCCGGATGTTTTGCGAAAAAAGGGAGGAATGAAGCATGGCAGGTTATGCAGTCGGCAGAGAACGGGCAAGGGGATGTTTCCCTGGTTTTACCAGAATACGGATACAGAAAACGGGAGAAATTTGCTATATTGGAGGAACAGATATTCTTCCGGCCCCTCTTTCTTTGGAAGAAGAAGCACAGATGATCCAGAAATTTCATGAGACAGCGGATGAAGACGCAAGAAATCAGCTGATTGAACATAATCTGCGTCTGGTAGTATATATTGCCCAGAAATTTGATAACACCGGTGTGGGATCAGAAGATTTGATTTCCATTGGTACGATAGGTCTGATCAAGGCGGTGAATTCCTTTGATCCCGGAAAAAAGATCAAACTGGCGACCTACGCGTCCCGATGTATTGAAAATGAGATTCTGATGTATCTGAGAAGGAACAGCAAACTCAGAATGGAAGTTTCCATAGACGAGCCGCTGAATGTAGATTGGGATGGCAATGAACTTCTTCTGTCAGATATCCTGGGAACAGATGAGGATCTGATCTATCGGGATCTGGAACAGGAAGTGGAGTGCAGATTGCTGAAAGGGGCTATTTCCCGTCTGAGCAGAAGGGAGCAGACGATAATCTGTCTGAGGTTTGGCATTAATATGCCGGATGGAAAGGAAAAGACACAAAAAGAAGTGGCAGATATTCTGGGTATTTCGCAATCCTATATTTCCAGACTGGAGAAACGTATTATGAAACAGCTGAAAAAAGATATAGCCCGCTATGAATAGATAGCTGTCAAGGTGTATTATTTTTTAAATTTCTACAGCAATCGTATATTCGATGCCATAAATGAGAATCATTTTACTATCCGATGGATAGGAGGATTCTTAATTATGGCATTGCATAAAGTGGAAATCTGCGGAGTCAGTACAGCCAAATTGCCGGTACTGAGCGATGAAGAAAAACAGACTTTACTGGAAAAAGTCAAGGCAGGAGACCAGGAGGCCAGAGAAACCTATATCAAAGGAAATCTGCGGTTGGTCTTAAGTGTGATCCGACGTTTTTCGGGCAGTAATGAGAATGCAGATGATCTGTTTCAGATCGGCTGTATAGGACTGATCAAGGCGATTGATAATTTTGATACCAGTCTGCAGGTAAAATTCAGCACATACGCCGTACCCATGATCATTGGTGAAGTACGCAGATATCTGCGTGATAATAACAGTGTCCGGGTCAGCCGTTCTTTGAAGGACACTGCTTATAAAGCAATCAGCGCCAGAGAACGTTATATGAAGACGAAACAAAAAGAACCGTCACTGGATGAAATTGCGCAGGAAATAGGTATCAGTCAGGAAGATATTGTCTATGCGCTGGACGCCATGCAAAGTCCAATGAGCCTGTACGAGCCGGTATATACAGAAGGCGGCGATGTGCTGTATGTGATGGATCAGATCAGTGACCGCAAAAATAAGGAGGAAAACTGGATCGAGGATATTTCTCTCCGGGAGGCGATGGAACGTCTGGAACAAAGGGAGAAACATATCATTAGTCTGCGGTTTTTTGAAGGGAGGACGCAGACAGAGGTGGCCAGGGAAATTGGCATTTCACAGGCACAGGTTAGCCGGCTGGAAAAACATGCTTTGGGGCATATGCGGCAGTATCTGAGCTGAAAAGTGAGACGGGAATCCCAAAAGAAAAGCAGTCCCTCTGAAAGACGGTTATGTATTCCTGAGCGACTTTCAGAGGGACTGCTTTTCTTTTTTACTGCAGGTGTAACAGAGTGATACGAATATGATACAAAGATGAAGAATGGTTAAATTTGAGAAAAACCGTGGAAAGGACAAAGGAGTTGTGTTAAGATAGGCATCAGTTATCCCGAACGAAGGTTATGGGATAAAATCTATACAGAAAGAGGGATTCTATGAAAGAAGTGAAGATGACGAAACGTATCAACAGTTTTCTGCTCATGGCTTTGACGGCTGTGCTGGCGATTCTTCTGACGATCACGGGGGTTCGCGCGGACAATGTGATTGCGAATGCGAATCCGAAAGATGATGGCAGTGCGGTAAGTATCAGTGTTAAGACGGAAAAAGCCTACAAGAACATCAAAGTACAGATCTATCATAGTGACGAGGATATTTCCAAAGCCACATGGCATGAACTGACGTATACGGGCTCCGATAATCTCTGGTCTGCAGTGATCCCTGCAGATAAATTTTCTAATGAGAAGACGGGTGAATTTTATTATTGCGTATGGGGCATTGCAGGAGAGGATACAGATGAATATCTGACAAAGGGAATGTTCGAACTGAAAGATCTTCCCCTTTCGGTAACCGGATCGGATGCCAACGGAGTTAAAAACACCTTTAAAGTAACCGTAGCCGGTCTGGAGAAGAGTAAAAATGTTTCTAAAGTTAAGCTGGAAGTAACAGCTGGAAATAAAGCGGCGTACACGTATACACCGTCTCTTCAGAAAGATGGTACATATCAGACCGAAGTAAAACTTTCCAATCATAAGTATTACTGGGGAAAATATTCTCTTAAAGCTACCATATCTTTGGAGGATGGAAAGACAAGAACCGTAAGCGGAGAATATAATTTTGATCCTCAGAATTATTATCGTATAGGCAAAGGGAACGATGATAAAAGCCGTACATTTTATGCCAGCAATCTTACGGTAAAGGGCAGTAAAGTTACTGTGGAGCTGTGGAGTAAGACAAATGGCCGCGATGATGTGACAACATATACGATGAAGAAAGAAGGCAGACTGTATAAGGTTGTTGTAAATCTGACAAAACTGAAACACCAGGGTATTGCTTATTTCCGTGTGAAAGTGGATGGTAAACAGTGCGGGGCCGATTTTGAATACAAGATTCCCGCAAATGTTGTGAAGAAAAACGGCTGGTATTACGAAAAGTACAATGGCACGACCTATAAATTTTATTATGAGAATGGTGTGAAACGAAAAGATGTTTCCAGCCTGATCAAAAACAAAAAATATATGATCGAGCTGAATCGCGCTGCCTGTGTCGCTACTGTGCTTGCTTATGATTCCCAGAAAAAGACTTATTGTATTCCGGTTAAAGCATTTACGGTTTCTGTCGGAAGTGATGTGTCCAGCACAAAAACTTCCAAGGGATTGACATTGAAATCCAGATTTACACCACTGGGTACATATTCCGTATGCTCCAATGGCAAAGCGGTCCGGTATTCTATGAAGACTATGGTAGAACCGGATAAGAGCCGGGTATATGCAAGATGGGCAACGCACCTTGTAGGAAATGTGTATTTCCATGCAATCGCTGTCAGCAAAAATTCACATAAGGCATTGAATTACAAAACATACAATAAGCTGGGATCTCCCGCTTCTGCCGGATGTATCCGTATGACGGTAGCGGATGCAAAGTGGATTTACGATAATATTAAGACCGGTACCAAGGTTAAGATCATCAAAGGAAGTAAAAATACACCTGGACCGCTGGGTAAACCGGCAACAATCCGAATCAAATCTTCGAAAGTGAAATATGATCCTACGGATCCGGCTATTTCTGATTCCACAAAACAGAAAGACTATAAGGCGGGCAGAATCACCGGTTATATGAAGAAAAACGGAACAAAAGTCGGTTATTGATAACTTTATAAAAAGAGACCGAAAGGGATCAAAAAAGGGGCCGCTGCAATTTGCAGCGGCTCCTTTTGACACCGGACCAAACCGGCCGGGATAACAAACCGGCCGGTCAGCGGATGAGATACCGCTTTAATTTGACAGGATCCAGATTTAGGATCAACCGGTCGGGAATGCCGCATTCCCGAAGGAGTGGTTCGATATGGCGAAAATCACCGACATGGTCAGCGCCATGGCTATCGCTGGATAAAAGAATGGGATGGTCAAGCTTTTTACACAAAGTAAGAATCTTACGAACATTATCCCGGGTGTCGCCGCGGTAGCCTTTCGGTGAAAGCGAGCTGTCATTGATCTCCAGAAGAACACGGTAAGAAACAGCGGCCTCTGTCAGGGCTTCATAATCTGCCGGATAGTGAGCGTCATCACAATGTCCGATCACGGAAACGTAGGGATTTTTCATGGCACCAATATAGGCGGCTGTGTTTTCTTCCAGGGTTCCGGGACGCAGATTTGGACGATGCATGCTGGCAATGGCATAATCCAGACCCGACAGAGTTACAGAATCCATATCTACCCGTCCTGTATAATCCAGAATATTCAATTCTATACCATATAAAAGCTCCACGCCGCAGCGAAACTTCGGTGCCATGGAAAGACTGCGGAAATAGGATACTGTTCCGGCACACATAGTAGACGGCGCATGGTCGGACACCCCGAGAAGTGTAAGTCCCCGGGCTTTTGCAGTCTTAGCCAGATCTGTAATGGTAGCCTGAGTGGCATGACCGCTGGCAATGGAATGTGTATGAATATCTGCATAGTACATAAAATCATCTCCTATAAAAGAGTTGCACAAAAATACATTTTAAGTATGAGGCAAACTGTATAAAAAGTCAATAGTTTATGAAGAAAACAACGGAAAACAAAATATGAATCCGAAAAAGCAACACCTAAAACAACATAAAACAATAAAAACAAAAGAGAAAGTTATGAGGTAATTGTTGACTTTGACTATTGCATAAGATATAATGTTTATCAGCATAAAGTATAGTGTGCGGGACTGTTGTCGAGAAAAAATCACGGAGGTTGCGTAATGGGTTATCTGGATACAAAAGGACGAATATTTGATATCCAGCGTTTCTCAGTACATGATGGCCCGGGTATCCGGACGATCGTGTTCCTGAAGGGATGTCCTCTGCGCTGCCAGTGGTGCTGCAATCCCGAGTCGCAGTCCAGAGATATTGAGACCATGCGGGTAGCCGGAGAGACAAAGATCATCGGACAGGATGTTACCGTGGCACAGGTCATGGCGACAGTGGAGAAGGACAGATCCTACTACCGCAGATCCGGCGGAGGGCTTACCCTTTCCGGCGGAGAAGCTACCATGCAGCCGCAGTTTGCTGCAGACCTTCTGCAGGCGGCCAAAATGTCCGGCATCGGCACGGCCATGGAAAGTATGGGGTGCTGCCCGTATAAGAGTCTTGAACTGATTCTTCCCTGGCTGGATACATATCTGATGGATATCAAACACACAGATCCGGAAAAACATAAAGCCTTTACCGGTGTCCGCAATGAGCTGATGCTGGAAAATGCCAGAAAAGTTGCTGTTTCCGGTATGGCTGAGCTGGTGATCCGGGTTCCTGTGATACCTACGTTCAACGATACGAAAAAGGAGATCCAGGACATAGCCGTATTTGCCGGTCAGCTTCCGGGGGTCAGAAGGATACATCTTCTTCCATATCATCGTCTGGGCAGTGAAAAATACATCGGCCTTGATCGTGTATATAAGATGGATGAGATCATACCACCGGAAATGGATCATATGCTTATGCTGAAGGACGCAGTTGAGATGGTTTCTGATCTTGATTGCCGGATCGGCGGATAACTTATCCGGGATCCTGAAAGTGCGGTGATATACCGCAGGAGGATAAATATGGGTTATACAGACAATATGAGCCCTGAAGTCAAACAGAGGATCGTACAGGAACTGGTACCTGGTAAACAGATATCCCTGGCACATATTATCGCGAATCCGGATCGGATCATGTATGAAAAGCTTGGTCTGGATCCGTCTGTAGATTACGCAAAGTCTGCCATTGGTATTCTGACGGTCAGTCCGTCAGAGACGGCTATCATTATGGGGGATATCGCGGTGAAGTCTTCCGGTATCGATCTTGGATTTGTGGATCGTTTTAGCGGCAGCCTGATCATCACAGGAACTGTTTCTGAGGTAGAGGCTTCGGTTAACGCAATTCTGGATTACGTAGGCAATACTCTTGGATTTGCCGTCTGCCCGGTCACAAGGACCTGATGATACTATGAAGAAGATCGTACTGATGGGCCGCAGTGAGGCAGGAAAGACCACACTCACTCAGGCACTCAAAGGAGAAAAGATACATTATCATAAGACCCAGTATGTTAATAACTTTGATGTGATCATCGATACACCGGGCGAATACGCCCAGACAGCCAAACTTGGACATGCGCTGGCGCTGTATTCCTATGAAGGCGATGTAGTTGGCCTTCTGTGTTCGGCCATTGAACCATATTCCCTTTATCCACCCTGCATTACCTGCATGTGCAACAGGGAAGTGATCGGTATAGTGACCAAGATCAATCATCCCAAAGCCAATCCCGAGAGAGCGGAGCGGTGGCTGAGGCTGGCCGGCTGTAAAGATGTGTTCTGGGTGGATTCTCATCTGGGACAGGGAATCCCGGAAATTCTGGAACATTTGAGGGAACCGGGCGATGTGATGCCCTGGGAAAAGGAAGAAAACCAACAAAACCCAACACAAACCAGATAAAACAACTACAAAACAACATAATTTGAATTGACACCCTGCAGCATGGAGGGTATAATGTCAATAGATTCAAAAGAAACCAACTATTTTCAAGGAGGAAATGAAAATGCAAAACGAATTTGAAATCAAAAAACAAATTTGTGAGATCGGTCGCAGAATCTACAACAAAGGTATGGTAGCAGCTAATGATGGTAACATCTCCGTTAAGCTGTCCGACAATGAGTTCCTTTGTACACCTACTGGTGTATCCAAAGGTTTCATGACACCGGAGTATATCTGCAAGGTTGATAAAGAAGGTAAAGTGATCCAGGCTAACCCGGGATTCAGACCGTCTTCCGAGATCAAAATGCACATGAGAGTTTATTCTAAGAGACCGGACGTTGGTGCTGTAGTTCATGCTCATCCGCTGTATGCTACATCCTTCGCTATTGCCGGTATCCCGCTGACACAGCCGATCATGCCGGAAGCTGTTATCGCTCTTGGCTGCGTTCCGATCGCTGAGTACGGTACACCGTCCACAATGGAGATCCCGGACAATGTTGAAAAATATCTTCCGTACTTCGATGCAGTTCTGCTGGAGAGCCATGGTGCTCTGACCTGGTCTACAGACCTTCTGGCTGCATACATGAAGATGGAGTCTGTTGAGTTCTACGCACAGCTGCTGTATCAGTCCAAGGTTCTGGGAGGACCGAAGGAATTCGATTCCAAGACAGTTGAGAGACTGTATGAGATCAGAAGACAGATGGGTCTTCCGGGCAAACATCCGGCAAACCTGTGCCAGAACAAAGGCGAGAAGAACTGCCACAACTGTGGCGGCGGATGTCATTCCAGCAGCAATCTGGGCGCTTGCACAGGCAGTGTACAGGCTGATCCGAACGCAACAAACGCAGACCTGGTTACAGCTATCACAAAGAAAGTAATGGCTCAGCTGGGACTTCAGTAAGACTGGGGGGAATAACTCGTGGCAGTAAATGAGAGCATGGTACAGGATATCGTGAAAGAGGTTATGGCAAAGATGCAGCTGGCATCCGCACCGACCGGTAATCACGGTGTATTTCAGGACATGAACGAAGCGATCGAGGCTGCCAAAAAGTCTCAGAAGATCGTTCGCAGAATGTCCATGGACCAGAGAGAACAGATCATTTCTGTTATCCGCAGAAAGACAAGAGAAAATGCAGAGATTCTGGCCCGCATGGGTGTGGACGAGACTGGAATGGGTAACGTGCCGCACAAGATTCTGAAACATCAGCTGGTAGCTGAAAAAGTTCCGGGAACTGAAGATATCACCACACAGGCTTTCTCTGGTGACCGTGGACTGACTCTGGTAGAGATGGGACCCTTTGGGGTTATCGGTGCGATCACACCGTGTACAAACCCCAGTGAGACAGTTCTGTGCAATACCATGGGTATGTTCGCCGGCGGAAATACAGTAGTATTCAATCCGCATCCGGCAGCAATCAAAACATCTATCTACGCAGTTAACATGGTAAACGAAGCTTCTCTGGAATGCGGCGGACCGGACAACATCGCGGTTACCGTAGAGAAACCCACCATGGAGACCAGCGCTATCATGATGAAACATCCGGACATCCCGCTGATCGCGGCAACAGGTGGCCCGGGCGTTGTTACCGCCGTTCTTTCTTCCGGTAAGAGAGGTATCGGCGCAGGTGCCGGAAATCCGCCGGCACTGGTAGATGAGACAGCAGATATCCGCAAAGCTGCAGAAGACATCGTTAACGGATGTACATTCGATAACAATCTTCCTTGTATCGCCGAGAAAGAGATCGTTGCCGTTTCTTCTATCGCAGATGAACTGATGTACTATATGCTGAATGAGCAGGGCTGCTACCTGATCAACGAAGAACAGCAGAAACAGCTGACAGACGTTGTATTAAAGGGCGGCAGACTGAACCGTAAATGTGTCGGCAGAAGCGCTAAGGTTCTGCTTTCCATGATCGGTATTGATGTTCCGGACAATATCCGCTGCATCACATTCTTCGGCGAAAAAGAACATCCGCTGATCACAGAAGAGCTGATGATGCCGATCCTTGGTATTGTCAGAGTAAAAGACTTCGAGGAAGGACTTGCCACAGCTAAGTGGCTGGAGCATGGCAACCGCCATTCTGCACATATCCATTCCAAGAATGTTGACCGTATCACGGAATATGCACGTGAGCTGGATACAGCCATCCTTGTAAAGAATGGTCCGTCCTATGCAGCTCTGGGCTTCGGCGGTGAGAGCATCTGTACTTTCACTATTGCCAGCCGTACCGGCGAAGGTCTGACAAGTGCCAAGACATTCACCAAGGCAAGACGCTGCGTAATGCAGGACAGCTTGTGCATTCGCTAAACAGGAGGAACTAAAAAATGGACGTAAATTCAATTAATATTGAAGATATCGTTAAACAGGTCCTGGCAGATATGACAGGAAAGGCTCCGGCAGCTGCAGCAGCTCCTGCAAGTGCTCCGGCAGCACAGGGCGGTATCCCGAAAACAGCACGTGTAGCTGTTCTTACTGACCTGAAACATTTTGAACTTAAGGAATACCCGATCCCGCCGTTAGGCGATGATGATCTTCTTGTTAAAGTAGAGGGTTGTGGTGTCTGCGGTACAGACGCTCATGAGTTCAAGGTTGATCCGTTCGGACTGATCCCGGTTGCTCTGGGACATGAAGGTACCGGTGAGATCGTTGCCATGGGTAAGAATGTTAAGACAGATACAGCCGGCAAGCCGGTTAAGGTTGGTGACAAGATCGTAACCTGTATGATTTTCAAGGATGATCCGGAGATCACCATGTTCGACCTGAACAAGAAAAACGTTGGCGGTGCCGATGTATACGGTCTGCTTCCGGATGATGATATCCATCTGAACGGCTGGTTCGCTGATTATATCTTCGTAAGAGGCGGCAGCTTCGGATCCACTTTCTTTAATGTAAGTGATCTGGATCTGGATTCCCGTATCCTGATCGAGCCCTGCGCAGTTCTGATCCACGCTGTGGAGAGAGCAAAAACTACAGGCATCCTGAAATTCAACAGCCGTGTAGCTGTTCAGGGATGCGGACCGATCGGTCTGATTTGTATCGCTATTCTGCGTACTATGGGTATCGAGAATATCGTTGCTATTGATGGTAATGAGCAGAGACTGGCATTCGCTAAGAGAATGGGTGCTGACAATTCTGTTAACTTCGCTAACTTCCAGGGCATCGAGGCTCTGACAGAAGGCGTTAAAGACGCTTTCGGCGGACATCTGGCAGATTTCGCATTCCAGTGTACAGGTAATCCGAAGGCTCATGCCAATATTTACAAATTTATCCGTAACGGCGGCGGACTTTGCGAGCTTGGTTTCTTCATCAATGGTGGAGATGCTACGATCAATCCGCACTTCGATCTGTGTTCCAAAGAGATCAACCTGGTTGGTTCCTGGGTATACACACTGAGAGATTACGTTACCACATTTGATTTCCTGAAGAGAGCACAGGCCATCGGACTTCCGATGAAAGAACTTATCACTCATAAGTTCCCGCTTGAACAGATCAATGAGGCTCTTGAGACCAACCTTTCCATGAAAGGACTCAAGATTGCCGTCGTTAACAAATAAGATTAGTTAATCAGGTGATAGTATGGCAGAAGCTGTAGGATTATTAGAGGTTTACGGACTGACCACAGCCTTTCAGGCAGCAGACGCAGGCTGCAAGGCCGCAAATGTCCGTCTCGAAATATTTGATAAAAACAAACCTGCACGAAATGCAGACAAAATGCCTGTTCCGCTGATCATCTGTGTGAAATTCCGCGGAAGTGTCCAGGACGTGACAGCGGCTGTGGAAGCGGGCATGGCAATCGCAGAGCAGGAGGCTGGTGTAGTGCAGCATTACGTCATCGCAAATCCTACAGAGGACTGCGAAAAAATGCTGAAGATCAGCTGTCTTGACAAAGCTTGACGAAAAAAGTAAACCATTGTTCAGGAGGAAAGAAACATGGCTAAAGAAGCATTAGGAATGATTGAGACCAGAGGTCTTACTGCTGCTATCGAAGCTGCAGATGCAATGAGCAAAGCAGCAGAGGTTGCTCTGGTAGGAACAGAGAAGATCGGTTCCGGTCTGGTAACCGTTATGGTTCGTGGTGATGTAGGTGCCGTTAAGGCTGCCGTAGAAGCTGGAAGCGCAGCAGCATCCAGACTTGGCGAGCTGGTAGCTACACATGTAATCCCGAGACCGCATGAGGACGTTGAGAAGATCCTTCCGAGAATCTGATCCTGAGACATCATTGGAGGAATCATGGGAAAATCATATGGCTTTTTTGAAGTACCCGGTGTCGTAGCAGCTATGGATGCACTGGATATTATGTGCAAAACATCAGATGTTGTACTGGCCAGCTGGGAACGTAAGATGGGTGGCCGTCTGGTAACCCTGATTATTGAAGGAGATGTATCTTCTGTTCAGCAGGCAATCGATGCGGCATGTGAAAAGTGTATCAAAAAACCTGCTTGTCACGCAGTCATAGCACGTCCCCATGAAGAGATCGTACGTATCGTTGAGCGCAGCGCGAAACGGTGGAAGAAGTAGGGGGACACGACATGGCGGAAATTAAAAAGACAACCAGTAAAGCAGCTGCCCCTAAAAAAGCTGTTGCGGCGCGTACGAGTGCTGCAGGTACAACAGCAAAAAAGGTAACAGCAAAGAAACCGGCTGCCGCTCCGAAAAAAGAGAGTGCAGCTAAGACTGCCGCTGCAGATGCAGCTGAGGCAGATAAAATCGTTAAAAATGTGGGCGAAGCCCCGATTATCCACAAGGAGGAAAAAAGAATGGCACAGGAAGCATTAGGAATGGTTGAAACCAGAGGTTTAGTAGCAAATATCGAAGCAGCAGATGCTATGTGCAAAGCTGCTAACGTTGCTCTGGTTGGTACAGAGAAAATCGGTTCCGGTCTGGTAACTGTTATGGTTCGCGGCGATGTTGGCGCTGTTAAATCTTCTGTAGAAGCAGGCGCAAACGCTGCATCCAGACTTGGTGAGCTGGTAGCTACACACGTAATCCCGAGACCGCACGAGGATGTTGAGAAGATCCTGCCGGCAATCAAATAAGCATTTTTAATACTTAAGGAATTGCATAAGCTGCAGTGCAGTGTCTACATATATTTACACTGCACTGCTCTTTAAAAAAACAAGAAAGCAGGTGTCAACATGCAAAATCAGGATGTTGAATTAATTACCAGACTGGTAATGGAAGCCATCCAGCAGCAAACTCCTTCCAAACAGGGATTTGCTGTACCGGTTGGTGTATCCGCAAGACATGTACATCTGTCCCAGGCAGATCTGGAGGTGCTGTTCGGTGAAGGCTATCAGCTGACAAAGAAAAAAGAGCTGATGGGCGGACAGTTTGCATCCAACGAGCAGGTTACTATCGTAGGACTTAAGCTTCGTGCCATCGAGAATGTCCGTATCCTCGGACCGTGCCGTAAGGCTTCCCAGGTGGAGATCTCAAAGACAGATGCACTTAAGCTCGGAATCAAGGCACCGGTCAGAGAATCAGGTGATGTAGCCGGCTCTGCACCGATCGCACTGGTTGGACCAAAAGGTGTTCTGTACCTCAATGAGGGATGTATCGTAGCTCAGAGACATATCCATATGTCCCCGGCAGATGCTGCAGCAGCAGGCGTAAAGGATGGCGACATCGTTTCCGTTCAGGCTGAAAACGAGAGAGGAACCACATTCAACCACGTTAAGATCCGTGTTCATGAAACATTCACACTGGAAATGCACATTGATACAGATGAGGCCAATGCAGCCGGTATCAAACAGGGCGACACTGTTAGAATGTTCAAATAATAAGCGCAAAAGGGGCGGATTATTTTCGCCCCTATACGTGTAAATAACCACATGGAGGTATGAGATGATTGTAGGCAAAGTAGTAGGCAGTGTTGTTTCTACCAGAAAAAGCGACAATCTGATAGGTCAGAAATTTATGATTGTAGAGCCGGTGCAGCATATGAAAGGCAGCCTTAATCAGCTCGTGGCCATCGACAACATTGGTGCCGGTGTAGGCGAATTTGTGCTTGTAGCGCAGGGCAGCGCAGCCAGAATCGGTTGCGGACTTGATTCAGCACCGATAGATGCGGCTATTGTTGGTATCATTGACGACGGAGCAGGATTGGAGTGATAACATGGATATCAATACATTAAAAAATATCTTGCAGGAGAATGGTATCGTTGGCGCCGGCGGAGCGGGATTTCCCACATATGCAAAGCTGGATGAGAGAGCTAACACAATTCTTCTGAACTGTGCCGAGTGTGAACCGCTTCTGAAACTCCACAGACAGCTGCTGGAAAAACATGCGTATGAGATCATGAAAACGTTCAGCATGGTAGCAGATGTAGTTGGTGCAGACGAGGCAATTATCGGCGTTAAAGAGTCTTACAAAGATACAGTCAAGGCTCTGGAAACATACATAGACGAATTTCCGAAGGTACGCATTCATCAGCTGCCGGAAGTATATCCGATGGGCGATGAGGTCGTACTGATTTATGAAGCAACGGGACGTGTTGTACGTCCGGGCGGACTTCCCATTGAACAGGGAGTTGCCGTATTTAACGTAGAGACTATTTATAATGTGTATCGTGCAGTGGAAAAACAGCAGCCGGTTACAGACAAGCTTGTATCTGTAGTGGCTGAGGTAGAACATCCGGTGACAGTGCGTGTGCCCATCGGCACTGCTCTCAGTGAAGTAGTTGCCATGGCAGGTGTGACTACAGTCAAGGATCCGGTATACTTTGTGGGCGGCCCAATGATGGGCTTTATCGGTTCCGGAGATATGCCGGTGACCAAGACCACAAATGCTGTTCTGGTACTTCCGCAGGATCACGTTATTGTCAATAAAAAGAGAAGTAAAGCATCTATTGGCATGAAGAGAGCAGCATCTATCTGCTGCCAGTGCCATATGTGTACGGACATGTGTCCGAGATTTAACCTGGGTCATCCAATCCAGCCGCATATGTTTATGCGTGCTACATCCAATCATGACTTCCAGGATACAAATCCTTATCTGAACACATTCTTCTGCTGTTCCTGTGGTGTGTGTGAGATGTATGCCTGCCCGCAGAGCCTGGCACCCCGCTCACTGATGCTGGAATTCAAAGGCGGACTGCGCAAAAATGGCGTGAAACCGCCTCAGGTTACCGCAAAACCGGTTCATGACGGCAGAGAACTCAGAAAGGTTCCGGAAGAGAGACTGATGGCCAGACTGGGACTGTCCAGATATGACAAACCGGCTCCGCTTAATGATACAGTGGCAGCGGTAAAGAAAGTAACTGTCAAACTCAGCCAGCACATCGGTGCGCCGGCACAGGCTGTCGTAAAGAAAGGTGACATTGTCACTGCAGGACAGGTAATTGCCAAACCGGCTGACAAGGCGTTGAGCGTTGCTATTCATGCTTCTATCAGCGGAAGAGTAACGGATGTGAATGATCAGACGATCGTGATCGTAGCATAAGAAAGGATGTGCACAAGATGAGTAAAGCAATCGGAATGATTGAATTTAAGACCATAGCTACAGGTATTACCGCAGCAGATGCTATGGTAAAGACAGCAGACGTCGAGCTTGTAGAAGCACAGGCTGTATGTCCCGGTAAATATATTGCTATTGTTTCCGGCGATCTGAGTGCTGTCAAAGCAGCTGTAGACGCAGCCTGCACACAGTATGAGACAGAACTGATTGACAGTATGGTTCTGGGTAATCCTCATGAGTCTATTTTCCCGGCAATTTACGGTGCTTCCCATGTAGATGATATCAGCGCTCTCGGTATTATCGAGACATACGATGTGGCTGCTATCATTGAGGCAGCCGATGCTGCTGCAAAGACAGCTATCGTTGAACTGATCGAGCTGCGTATTGCCAAGGGTATGTGCGGTAAATCCTATATGCTGCTTACCGGCGAGGTATCTGCAGTTGAGGCAGCTATAGAGAGAGCCAAAGCAGTAGTTGGTCCGAAAGGAATGTATCTGGATTCTTCTGTTATTGCCCATCCGGATAAAAAGATCGCCAATTCGATCTTATAATCATCTTTAAGATGAAAAACGCAGCTGCAGGAAAGGAGAGCAACAGATGTTAGCACTCGAAAGAAGAAATCTGATACTCGAAAAGCTGCAGGAAGACAAAAAAGTTGTTGTGAGTTTGCTCAGCCGCCAGTTTGGAGTGTCGGAGGAGACGATCCGCCGCGATCTGGAAAAGCTGGAGTCTGACGGCTTTGCCATAAAGAGCTATGGCGGAGCTGTGCTGAATGAAAACAGCAACGTTGATATGCCCTTTGGCATCCGAAAAAATAAAAACGTTTCTGCAAAACAGAAAATTGCCGAGCTGGCAGCAAAACTGGTGGACGATGATGATCAGATCATGCTGGATGCCAGTACCACTGCTGTATTTATAGCCCGCGCACTGAAACAGAAATCTCGCCTGACAGTAGTCACCAACTCTATTGAGGTGTTGCTTGAACTTTCGGATATCTCTGGCTGGAATGTGATATCTACCGGAGGTAAGCTGAAAGAAGGTTATCTTGCGCTTCTGGGTTACAATGCACAGGTAGGGGTGGAACGTTACTGTGCGGATAAACTGTTTCTGTCCTGCAAGGGTTTGGATATTTTTCGTGGATTTATGGATTCCCAGGAAGCCTTTGCACAGGTGAAACAGTCCATGCTTCGCTCTGCACGGGAAATATATCTAGTAGTGGATAATTCCAAATTCGAGCAGGGGGCATTTTGCAAGATCGGTGATTTTGGTATCTTAAGCGGTATCATTACGGACAGAGAGCCGGAGCAGGAATGGCAGGAATTTTTCAGAGAGCAGGGCATACGCTGCTACTATCCCCGTTGATGAGGATATTTCGAAAAAAGGTGAAAACTAGTTATGAATACATTTAAAATGTTAACCACGATCCATTTCGGAGATAACGCACTGGATCATCTGAAGGAAATTACCTATCAGAGAATTATGGTGATCATGGATCCGTTTGTCTATACAAGCGGTCTGTATAAGCAGATTACAAAACCTCTCGAAGAGGCACATAAAGATTATACGATTTTCAGCGATGTTGTGCCGGATGCTCCAATCGATAAGATTTCGGCCGGTGTAAAGGCATTTCTTGAGTACAAGCCGGATGCGATCGTTGCTGTAGGCGGCGGTTCTGCAATAGATTCTTCCAAATCTATCCGTGAATTTGCATTGAAAATCAACCCTTATGGTAAAGTGGGTCTGATCGCTATTCCGACGACCAGTGGTACAGGATCCGAGGTAACAGCCTTTGCTGTAGTTAATGACACTCAGGCTAAGGTAAAATATCCGCTTGTATCTGACAGTCTGACTGCCGATGAAGCTATTCTGGATGCGGCGCTGGTTACCAGTGTACCGCCGGCGGTCACAGCGGATACGGGTATGGATGTTGTGACTCATGCGCTGGAGTCTTATGTCAGCACACAGCATAATGAGTTTTCTGCTGCTCTTGCAGAGAAAGCTCTGGAGATCTGTGGTGTGTTCCTGCCCAGATGTTATTATGACGGTCAGGATATGCATGCCCGTCAGAAGATGCATGTGGCTTCTTGTCTGGCAGGACTTGCTTTCAATACCGCGTCTCTGGGTATCAATCACAGTATGGCACATCAGCTGGGCGCTAGATTCCATATTCCCCATGGCCGTGCCAATGCGATGCTGTTGCCCCATGTTATTGAGTTTAACTCAGATATCAATCATGCCAGCCGCAGTCAGAAGGAATACCTTCCCGCTGTGGAACGATATGCTTCTGTAGCCCATGTGCTGGGATTATCAAGCTACAATCCGGTTATGGGTGTCAGATCTCTGGTGAACTGGACACAGTTTATGATGAAGGAAATGGCAATTCCCATGCGCATTTCCGAACTGAAAACGATCAGTGCAGTGGAATATTTCGATGCTCTGGATGATATGGCAGAAAAAGCATTGAATGACGGCTGTACGGCAACTAATCCGCGCCCGGTGACCAAGGAGCAGATTAAGCATATTTATACAAAGCTCTGGTAATCGAAAGAGATAATCTCGACATATAGTTGATGATACTTGGTACTTTAGCAGAGGCGTTGCCCATAAAGCAGCGCCTCTGTTTGCATTTTTACAACAGATAGTTTCCTGTAGGAGGAAAACAAGTACGGCATTACACATAGGTAAGACAGAATAGTGTATACAGGAAGGAAACAAGACCGTGAGTGCGACGATAAAAGATATAAAAGAAGAAACCGGTTTATCGCTGGCAACGATCTCCAAGTATCTCAATGGAGGGAAAGTGCTGGACAAAAATGCGCAGCTGATTCGCACAGCTGTAGAAAAACTCCATTATCAGCCCAATGAGATGGCCCGCAGCCTGGTGACCAACAAAACCAGAACAGTAGGGGTGGTATGCTACAGTGTGGCATCGCTGTTTGCGGGTATTATGTTAAAACATGTAGGTGATTTTCTGCGCAGCAAAGGTTATGGTGTGCTGATCTGTGATTCTGATAATAAGGAAGAATTGCAGGCAGAAAATATTCGTTTTATGCTGAATAAGAAAGTGGATGGCATTATTATTATCCCTGTATCTACCAGTGCGGACAGTCTGAAGATCGCCCGGGATGCAAATGTGCCTGTGGTGGTTTTGGATCGTGATATGGAAGGCAATGATCATGATGTGGTCACTGTCGATAATTACAGTGCCGGTGTCAAACTGATGAATTTTCTCATCGAGCGTCATCATACCAGAATCGCTTTGATCAGCTCAGGGAAACATTCTTCACACGAAGCAAGAAATCAGGCATACATGGATGTGCTGAAAAGGGAAGGTATTCCAGTCAGAAATGAATATATCTGCCTTGATAATCACACCATGGAAGCCGGATACTGTGCCATGAAAAAGCTTCTGCGTCTGGAGGAACGGCCTACTGCTGTTTTTTCTACGGGCTATGAATTTAATCTGGGCATTGTTATGGCGCTGAATGAGGATAACGTCAAATATCCGGAAGAGATGTCTATCGTAGGCTTTGATGATCTGATCCTGCCAAGTATTCTGCACACGCAGCTGACCGTCATGAGCCAGCCTATGGAAAAAATGGGCAGAGCCGCCGCTTCCTTACTCTTGAAACGGATCCATGGGAAAAAGAGCGCGAAACCGGAACATATCATTTTTGATGCTGTACTTCTTGGGGGGAATTCTGTGATCGACCTCACAAAATCAGGTTCTGAAAATATTTTGTGGAAAAGTCGTGAAAAGCGTTTACAATCCCGAGGAGAGATAGTATAATCATTATACACAAAACGTTTCGAGTGAAAACGTTTTTGTGTATGTTGCCGAGTATAAAATGTCACAAGTTGTAGTTCCTTGTGGCTTTTTATATTGGACACGCAAAAAAAAAACGTTGGGAGGAAGAAAATTGGAAAAGATCAAACAAAATCCAATCGTAAAGAAGCTGGGACTTAACAGAATCATCCTTGTTGTCATCCTGATTCTCATGTTCATCGTCTTCAGAGTAGCACTGGGCAGCAAATTCCCTGTTGCCGAGAGTATCACTTCTACTTTGAACTACGTATACTTCCTGGGCTTCTTGTCACTCGGTGTTACCTTTGTTATCGCAACAGGCGGAATCGATTTCTCTATCGGTCCGGTTATGTTCTGCTGCGCACTGATGTCAGGCTACTGCCTGAATTCCTATCATGTACCGCTTGTGCTGGCCATGATCATCAGTATTCTGATCGGTACTCTTTTTGGTACCTTTAACGGATGGCTGGTATCCTACATGTCAGTACCGGCATTCATCGTATCCATGGCATCCATGAATATCGCCAAAGGTATGGCATCTGTATTTACCAAGACACAGTCTGTCAGCTGGCCGCTGGCTTCTGACCCGGTAAACGGATGGCTCAGAAGTATTGTTTCCGTAAACGGATTCCCGGTAGGTCTGATCATTTTCCTGGTCGCTGCTGTGATCTGCGGAATCATTCTTTACAATACCAAGCCGGGACGTTATATCCTTTGCCTTGGTTCAAACCGTGAGGCTGTAAGACTTTCTGGTGTTAACACCAAGAAATGGGAAATGCTTGCCTACATAATCTGTGGTACTCTGGTTGGTATCGCTTCTCTGTTCTTCGTTGCTGCATACACAACTGTTCAGCCTGGTTACGGCGATCAGTACAACAACGAAGCCATTGCCGGTTGTGTAATGGGTGGTACTTCCATGGTCGGCGGTCTCGCTTCCATCGGTGGTACAGTAATCGGTGTTGCTATTATCTCACTTCTTCAGCAGGGTATTATGGCATTTGGTCTTGGTAAAGGTCAGCAGATGATCATTACCGGTATTATCGTTATCGTTGCCGTATATGCCGATGTAAGTGCAAGACGCAGAAAGAACTGATGGGAAAGGAGAAGAGAATGGGCGAAGTTATTTTAACAATGAAAGAAATCGATAAGTCTTTCCCGGGCGTCCACGCACTGGATCATGTTAACTTCGAAGTTAGACGCGGAGAAGTACATGCTCTTATGGGAGAGAACGGTGCCGGTAAATCTACTCTTATGAAGGTTCTGACAGGTATCTATAAGAAAGACTCCGGTACGATCATTTATGAAGGCAAAGAGACTGAGTTCAGCAGCACACGTGAAGCGCAGGATGCAGGCGTGGTTATCGTGCATCAGGAGCTGAACATGGTCGGTGACCTGACCGTTGCACAGAACATCTTCATTGGCCGTGAGCCGAAAAAAGGTATTCGTATCGATGACAAGAAGATGATCGAAGATTCCAAAGCTCTGTTTGAAGAGTTAAATATCGATATCAACCCGAAGGAAAAGATGAGTAACCTGACAGTAGGTAAACAGCAGATGTGTGAGATCGCAAAAGCTATCTCTCATAAAGCTAAAGTTATCATCTTCGATGAGCCGTCTGCAGCTCTGACAGAAAAAGAGATCGCAGACTTGTTCGTTATCATTCGTGACCTTCGCGAAAAAGGTCTGGGTATCGTTTATATTTCTCACCGTATGGATGAGATCAAAGTTATTACAGACCGTGTAACCGTAATGCGTGACGGTGGCTATGTTGGAACTCTTATTACAAAAGACAGTACCAAAGAAGATATCATCAACATGATGGTTGGTCGTGTAATTTACGAAGATCCGAAGACTCATAGTATGGTGGCTCCGGACGCTCCGGTAGTTCTGAAGGTTGAGAACCTGAATGCCGGTAAGATGGTACAGGATGTAAGCTTTGAGCTTCGCAAAGGTGAGATCCTTGGTTTCTCCGGACTGATGGGTGCAGGCCGTACCGAGACTGCCAGAGCACTGTTTGGTGCCGATCCGAAACAGAGCGGCAAGATCTCTATCATGGGCAAAGACGGACAGCTGCATGAAGTACACATCAATACTCCGCAGGATGCAGTTAAAGCCGGTATCGGTTATCTGTCAGAGGATAGAAGACGTTACGGTGTTGTTGTACAGAAGTCTATTACAGAGAACTCTACTCTGGCTACCATGGAAGAATTCACTTCCGGACTGTTCATCAACAAGGCAAAAGAGAAAAAAGTTACACAGAAATATATTGAAGAACTGGCAACCAAGACACCCAACGCTGAGCAGCTCGTTGTCAACCTGTCCGGTGGTAACCAGCAGAAGGTCGTTATTGCTAAATGGCTGATCCGTGACTGTGATATCCTGATCTTCGACGAGCCAACCAGAGGTATCGACGTTGGTGCCAAGAACGAGATTTACAAGTTAATGAGCAAACTGGCAGCCGAAGGTAAGTCAATTATCATGATTTCTTCGGAAATGACTGAAGTTCTCAGAATGAGTGACCGTGTTATCGTTATGTGTGAAGGAAAGAAGACCGGCGAGATTGATATTTCCGAGGCAACACAGGAGAACATCATGGATAAGGCCACTAGAAATATTGATTAAGGAGGAGGACAGTCATGACAAATAAGAAGAAAAAAAGCTTATTGAGTGACCAGAGATTTATTGTTCTTCTGGTTATCATTGCGCTGGTAATTGTATACTCTATCTTCAGTAAAGAGTTCAGAAAATATACGACCATCCTGAGTATGCTGGATTTCTCGTATTACAACACATTACTGGCAATCGGTGTTACATTCCCGCTGATCACAGCAGGTGTTGACCTTTCCATTGGTACCGGTATGATCTGCTACGCTCTGATCGGCGGTACACTGGTACGTAATTACAACTGCCCGATCGTACTGGCGATGCTGATCTGTGTTGCTGTTGGTATGATCATCGGTCTGTTAAACGGTATCCTGATCGGTGTTATGGATCTGGCTCCGTTCCTGGCAACTTTGTGTACATGTATGATTACCCGTGGTATCGGTTCTCTGTTCAGTGCTACACCCTGGCCCACAAACGGACAGCCCGGCGGATGGTTCCATTCCATCTTTAAGCTGACCTTCGGCTCCGGCAGAAGCGCACTCAGACTTCCCATCGGTTTTGTATTTGTAGTTCTTCTCGTCCTCCTGATGGAGTTCGTTCTGAATCACACAAAATTCGGTCGTTATACGATCGCTATCGGATCCAACAAAGAGGCTACCCGCCTTTCCGGTATCAACGTTAAATTCTATCATGTAATGGTTTATGTAGTTTCCGGTCTGTTTGC
The DNA here is from genome assembly GCA_016301965.1 of Lachnospiraceae bacterium. Lineage (GTDB taxonomy): Bacteria > Bacillota > Clostridia > Lachnospirales > Lachnospiraceae > UBA11957. Next base: position 69,900 of record JAEDOO010000001.1, read on the forward strand.
AGGTCTGGCAGCTATCGCTTATGCAGCAGTTACTCCTACCGTACAGCCTGGTACCGGTGCCGGCCTCGAGCTGGATGCCATCGGTGGTGTATTCGTAGGTGGTGTATCCGCTACCGGTGGATACGGTTCTGTTATCGGATCTCTCGCAGGTATCTTTGTTATCATGCTGTTAAAGACAGGTCTTCCCTACATCGGCCTTTCTGCTAACTGGCAGCAGATCATCACCGGTCTTGTACTGATCGGCGCTGTATTGATCGATATCCTGAAACGTAAACGTGCAGTAGTTGCATAAATTGATCGAAATTTGGTAGTTTTTACCAAACCAACACCCCCTGGAAACATCAGATTGTCAAAAAGAACAAATGTAGTTGACAATCTGATGCAGGGGGTGTAATAATATACATGCGTGATAAATACGCTTGTGCGATGGCGAAACGTTTTGTGCAGCCATTTCACATAAATAGGTAAACTTATAAAGTTTAAGGAGGAAGAAAAAACATGAAAAAGAAAGTTTTAGCATCCGTTCTGAGCGCAGCAATGGTAGCTACAATGTTCGCTGGCTGTGGTTCCAGCTCCAGTGCAGCACCGGCAAGCAGCGCAGCACCGGCAAGCAGCGCAGTTGAGAGTGCAGCTCCGGAAGCAAGTGAAGCACCGGCAAGCAGCGCAGTTGAGAGCGCAGCTCCGGAAGCAAGTGAAGCACCGGCTGAGTCCGCTGGCTCTGGTGCAGCTCAGTTCGAAGGCCTGACAGCTAACGAAGCTTACGAGTTCCCGATGATCGTTAAATCCTTCCAGTCTACATACTGGGGCGCAGCTATGAAAGGTATGGAGATGGCTGCAGGCGAGCTTGGTGTTACCTATAATGCACAGGGACCGAACAGTGAGTCCGATATCGCTGATCAGGTTAACATGATCAACACAGCTATCAACACTAACCCGAAGGGTCTTGGTCTGGCAGCTTGTGATACAAGCTCCGTTCTGGATTCTCTGCAGACATGTGCTGACAAGGGTATCCCGGTAGTATGTTTCGATACCGGTGTTGCTGATGCTCCGGCTGGTTCCGTAGTATGTACAGTAGCTACAGACAATGCTCAGGCTGGACAGGTTGCCGCTGAGAATATGTACGCAGCTATCAAAGATGTTATTGCTAACGCTGATGGTCAGGTTATCATCGGTGAGGTTAACCAGGATGCTACAGCTCTGAACATCCAGCAGCGTGGCGGCGGATTCATCGACAAGATGATCGAGCTGGTTAAAGCTGATGGCAAGACAGTTGCTGTAACTGGTAATGAGTTCTATGTAAACGCAGCTAACGGCGCTGACGCTGATGCAGCTTCTGCAGACGTTGTTATCGAGGTTGCTGTTCCGGCTCAGACAACTGTAGAGCTTTGCTCCACAGCTGCACAGGCTATCCTTTCCAAAGAGAACACAATCGCTATCTTCGGTTCCAACCAGACAGCAGCAGAAGGTGTTCTGTCCGCTAACGCTAACCTGAACGTTCTTGGTTCTGACGCAGCAGCAGGCGATGTTATCGGTGTTGGTTTCGACGCTGGTTCCATTATCAAAGCCGCTGTAGCTGATGGTACTTTCCTTGGTGCCGTTACTCAGTCTCCGCTGATGATGGGTTACTACGCAATCTACGCTCTGACAGCAGCTGCTAACGGACAGGAAATCTCCGATGTTCCGACAGATGGTTACTGGTACAATGTAGACAACATGAACGATGATACAATCGCTCCGAACCTGTATGACTAATCTCTTTCAGGGGAATATGTTGACAACTTGCTGAAACGTAAGTAAATGAATGAATTGGGGAAGAACTCCTTTGGGAGTTCTTCCTTTTTTGTGTGAGGCGAAAAGGCGACATGGACGGATCCAAGCCGCCTTTTCGATATACTGTATTGGCCGAGATTATTG
>JAEDOO010000128.1 GCA_016301965.1 Lachnospiraceae bacterium
GTTTTTCCGGAGAACATACAGACACTGCCGCCCGATCACAGGCTCTGCCTCCCTCACCGCTTGCCCGCTGGCCTAAACACCAAATAAAAGCATCTGCCTATAAGTTTTCCTCACAAACAAATGCTTTTATCACCATCAATATTTACTCATTTTCAATGTAATTTATCACTGCACGGACAGATTCGTATATCCCATCAAACTCTCATCCACCGCTTTTGCAGCTTCACGTCCCTCACGGATAGCCCATACGACCAGAGACTGTCCGCGGTGCATATCACCTGCGGTAAATACATTCTCCACATTAGTCTCATATTTACCGGCATCGGTAGCCACATTGGTTCTCTGGTTCAGTTCTACGCCGAAAGCATCTGCCACGTACTTCTGTGTACCCAAAAATCCTGCAGCGATCAGGACGATATCCACATCAACGATCTGCTCTGTTCCGGCGATGGGAACCATCATCATACGGCCGGTCTTTTCGTCCTTTTTGCTCTCCAGTTTCACCAGTTTTGCCTTACACAGCTCACCTTTTTCGTTCTTGATAAACTCTGTAACTGTAGTGGTGTAGATCCGGGGATCATGTCCCCACATGGCGATGGCCTCCTCCTGACCGTAGTCTGTCTTGCAGACTCTGGGCCACTGGGGCCATGGATTGTTCTCCGCACGGGTATCGGGGGCCTTCGGCATCATCTCCAGCTGTACCACACTGGATGCTCCCAGACGAATAGATGTACCGCAGCAGTCATTACCGGTATCACCGCCGCCGATGACCATGACTTTCTTACCCTTAACTGCCACATGCTTTCCGTCCGTAAAATTGGAATCCAGAAGGCTCTTGGTCACACCGGTAAGGAAATCTACAGCAAAGTAGATACCCTTGGCATCTCTTCCCGGCACATTGATATCTCTGGGATTAGATGCGCCGCAACACAAAACCACACGGTCAAAGTCTTTCAGCAGCTTCTTGGCATCCACATTCTGGCCTACATTGGCGTTGGTCACGAAATGGATACCTTCTTCCTCCATGATACGTACTTTTCTGTCGATAACGCTCTTTTCCAGCTTCATATTCGGAATACCGTAGCGGAGCAGGCCGCCCACCCGGTCATTTCTCTCAAATACCGTCACCTCATGGCCGCGCTTATTCAGCTGGTCAGCGGTAGCCAGACCGGAGGGGCCGCTGCCGATGACAGCAACCTTTTTGCCAGTGCGCACCTTGGGCGGGTTGGCCTTAGCCCAGCCCATCTCATAGGCATGCTCAATAATAGCGTACTCATTGTCCTTTGTAGTGACCGGATCTCCGTTCAGATTGCAGGTACAGGCTTTTTCGCACAGTGCCGGACATACTCTGGAGGTAAATTCCGGGAAATTGCTGGTCTTTTTCAGACGATGATAAGCAGCCTCCCAGTTGCCCAGATACACCAGATCGTTCCACTCCGGGATCAGGTTGTGGAGAGGACAGCCGCTGGCCATCCCTCCGATCATCATACCCGACTGGCAGAAGGGCACGCCGCAGGCCATACAGCGGGCTCCCTGCTGCTGCTGCTGTTCCAGAGGCAGATGAATATGAAATTCCTTAAAATGTTTAATACGTTTCAGAGGAGCCTCCGACAGGCATTCCTCTCTTTTATAGTCCATAAATCCTGTTGGTTTTCCCATGGTCTCTCCTCCTTACTTTCTCGCATTGGCATAGAATGCTTCGATCTGCGCCTGCTGACTGTTCAGACCTTTTTCCTCCATCTGTACGATGGCCATCTGCATGCGGTTGTAATCATGCGGAATGATCTTTTTGAACTTCGGCAGGTAGTCGGTAAAGGAATCAAGGATCTGTTTACCCTTCACAGAGTTTGTGGCAGCCACATGCTCCTGAATCATCTGTTTGAGTTCCAAAACATCGTACTTGGAGGTGATCTTCTCGATACCGCACATTCCCTTGTTTACACGGGTATATACATCGTTATCCTCATCCAGTACATAGGCGATACCGCCGCTCATACCGGCTGCAAAGTTTTTGCCGACTTTACCGATAACTACCACGCGGCCGCCGGTCATGTATTCACATCCGTGATCGCCGACACCCTCGACAACGGCCATCGCCCCGGAGTTTCTGACGCAGAAACGTTCACCGGCCACACCATTGATGTAGGCTTTACCGTTGGTCGCACCGTACAGTGCCACGTTACCGATAATAATGTTCTCATCCTGTTTGTATTTAATACCTGTAGGCGGATACACGATCAGCTTTCCGCCGGACAGTCCCTTACCAAAGTAATCGTTGGAGTCACCCTCCAATTCGATGGTCATTCCCTTCGGAATAAAGGCTCCGAAGCTCTGTCCGCCGGCACCCACGCATTTCACCTGATAGGTGTCATCCTTTAAGGTATTATCGCCGTATTTTCTGGTGATCTCTGCGCCGAAGATGGTACCAAAGGTACGGTCCACGTTGCTTACATCCACCTCAATACGCTTCGGCGTACCCTCGTCCAGGGCTTTTTTCATCTGTTTCAACAGAATCTTCTCATCCTTTGTCTTCTCCAGTTCAAAATCGTACACCTGTTTCGGATCAAAGATGACTTTAGCGCCTTTTTTCGCAAAAGGATTATCGAGAATTCTGTGCATATCCACTTTGGCAGCCTTGCTGCCGTCAATCTCCGGCTTAACCTCCAGGAAATCGCTGCGGCCTACCAGCTCATCCACAGTGTGTACACCGAGTTTTGCCATGTATTCCCGCATTTCCTGAGCAATAAATTTCATAAAGTTGATGACGTACTCCGGTTTACCGCGGAAATTCTTTCTCAGTTCCGGATTCTGGGTTGCTACACCTACCGGGCAGGTATCCAGATTGCAGACACGCATCATGACACAGCCCATGGTGATCAGCGGAGCTGTGGCAAAACCAAATTCCTCAGCACCCAGCATGGCAGCCATCACCACATCACGGCCGCTCATCAGTTTACCGTCTGTCTCGATACGTACTTTGTTTCGCAGATTGTTGCGGATCAGAGTCTGATGGGTCTCTGCCAGACCGATTTCCCAGGGAAGTCCTGCATTATGGATAGAACTTCTTGGAGCAGCACCGGTACCTCCGTCATAACCGGAGATCAGGATAACCTGAGCACCGGCCTTGGCTACACCGGCAGCTACCGTACCCACACCGGCTTCTGAAACCAGTTTTACAGAAATACGGGCATCCTTATTGGCATTCTTCAGGTCATAGATCAGCTGCGCCAGATCCTCGATAGAATAGATATCGTGATGCGGCGGCGGAGAGATCAGGGATACACCCGGAGTGGAATATCTGGTCTTTGCGATCCACGGATATACCTTTCCGCCCGGCAGATGACCGCCTTCACCGGGTTTTGCACCCTGAGCCATCTTGATCTGGATCTCTTTGGCACTGACCAGATAGCTGGAAGTTACACCGAAACGTCCGGAAGCCACCTGTTTGATAGCGGAGCAGCGGTTTTCACCGTTTCTGCCCGGTTTCAGACGCTCCGGGGCCTCGCCGCCCTCACCGCTGTTGGATTTGCCGTGCAGAGCGTTCATGGCCAGAGCCAGCGTCTCATGGGCTTCCTGTGAAATAGAACCATAGGACATGGCTCCCGTCTTAAAGCGGGTCACGATAGAATCCACGCTCTCCACTTCCTCGATCGGGATGCCTTTCTTCGGATACTTAAAGGTCAAAAGATCTCTGAGCGTAGCCTCTCTGTGCTCAGAATTTACCTGAGCCGTGTACTCTTTAAACTTATTGTAATCTCCTGTTCTTGTGGACTCCTGCAGCAGATGAATGGTCAGCGGATTGTACAGATGCTGCTCACCGCCGCTTCTCATCTTGTGGCGTCCCACGCTGTCCAAGGTCAGATCGCTGTCCAGTCCCAGCGGATCAAAAGCCTGATCGTGCAGATCGTTGACCTCCTCCTCGATATCCTTCAGGGTAATACCGCCGATGCGGCTCACCGTGTTGGTGAAATACTTGTCGATCACCTTCTCATCAATACCGATGGCCTCGAAGATCTGTGCGCCCATGTAGGACTGGATCGTGGAAATACCCATCTTGGAAGCGATCTTTACGATACCGCTAAGTACAGCCTCATTATAATCGTTGACAGCGGCATAGTAGTCTTTCTTAAGCATACCCGTCTTGATCAGATCGTCGATGGCTTCATAAGCCAGATACGGGTTGATGGCGCTGGCACCATAGCCCAGCAGTGTGGCAAAATGATGTACCTCACGAGGCTCGCCGGACTCCAGGATCACGGAAAGAGACGTTCTCTTTCTCGTATCTACCAGATGATGATGTACCGCGGATACCGCCAGCAGAGACGGAATGGCCACATGATACTCATCCACACCGCGGTCGGACAGAATAATGATATTCACACCGTCTCTGTGGGCACGGTCCACTTCTACAAACAGACGGTCAATGGCCTTTTCAAGGCTTGTATTCTTATAATAAACCAGAGACAGAGTCATGACCTTGATATGGCTCTCCTCTTTGATATTGCGGATCTTCATCAGGTCCGTATTGGTCAGGATCGGATTATTGATCTGCAGCACATGGCAGTTCTCCGGTTTCTCCTCCAGCAGATTACCTTCCTCACCGGCAAATACTCTCGTAGCGGTAACTACCTTTTCACGGATGGCATCGATGGGCGGATTGGTAACCTGGGCAAACAGCTGCTTGAAATAGTTGAAAAGCGGCTGATGCTTCTTATCCAGCACCGGAAGCGGTGTATCGATACCCATGGCACTGATGCCCTCGGAAGCGTTGGTAGCCATATTCAGGATGGAGGTACGGTACTCCTCATAGGTGTAGCCAAATGCCTTCATCAGACGTTTTCTTTCCTCATCCGTATAAGTCGGTACACTCTGGTTCGGGATCTTTAACTGAGACAGAGTTACCAGATTGCTGTCCAGCCACTCACCGTAAGGCTGGCGGGAAGC
>JAEDOO010000013.1 GCA_016301965.1 Lachnospiraceae bacterium
TACAGAGCAGTCCCGGGACATGTTATCCCGGGACTATTTATATAATAATTGTTTATTACAATAATTGATGTAACGAAAAATTGTCACTTTTTTGGGAAAATAGGATTTCTTTGCGTGATTTCATTGCAGGACTTTCGAGGGAGAAGCTTAATTGTTATAATATATGTAATAATTTTAGCCGGGACAGCAATGGTTTTCTGAAGATAGGGATCCCGGAAATAGTAAATGATAATAATGGAGCATCAAAAAATGGTGAAAGTTCTGATCGTAGATGATGAATATATTATGCGCCAGGGTCTGAAATATATGATCGACTGGGAAAAAGAAGGTTTTGAGATTGTCGGTGAAGCTGCCAATGGTCTGGAAGCTCTCAGCCTTATCCAAAAAGAGAAGCCCCATATTGTTATCTGTGATATTGTTATGCCGATGATGGATGGCGTGGATTTTTCCATGATGATCCATAGGATGTATCCGGATATACAGATCATTATTCTCAGCGGTTACGATAATTTCGAGTATGTAAAACAGACACTGATGAATGGAGCTATGGATTATATACTTAAACCTACGCTGAATCAGGAAGAATTAAAAACGATTATTCACAAGGCGGCAGAGAAGATTCCGGGAAATCTTTTGGAAGATCATTCCGGATACATCAGTTATGACCATGTATTGGAACGGTATATTCTTGGACATGACAAAGAGCTGAATACTTCTCTTTTTCAGGAATGTTTTTCAGGCTCGGAATACTGTCTTTTTGCATTAAAGTCCAGAGATTCGGGAAGTGATCATCAGAATCTGTCCAATATCCTGTATAAAAAGATCGAGAGAGAACTTAAGGAAGATAAACTGTTCCAAAAACGTCTGCTGTTTTTGCGGGAAGAAGTAATATGTGTGGTGTTCTCTCTTCGTTCTTTTCAGCACAATAAAATACATGATTTTCTGGAGGACCTGTCGGAACAGTTATCGTACATCTGTCCGGAAATTTTCTGTGTATGCAGTCGCTTTTTTCAGGAACTGAAAGATATTAATGTGGTATATGCACAGGATGTTTCCGCTAATTTAGAAAGAGCTTTTTATTATCAAAACAGAAAGCTTCTGATCCTGAACGGTCAGGAAACGGCGGCAGATCAGTCGGCAAAGCTGAAGTTTGATTTCTTTCGGTATAATTATCATTTGGATAATGGACAATTTCGGAATGCACTGCACATACTGGAAGACTATAATGAGAATGGTCTGCAGCTTCAGGTAGATATATATCGACTGAAAAATCAGACAAAAAATATGATATATTACTACCTGGATTGTCTGAAGACAGATGATAAGAAGAAAGAAGATTGTTGGTATAGCATTCTCAACGAGATAAATGAGGCAGAGTATGAGGCGGCTTACCGGGAATGCCTGAAAAGTATATGGCAGCAGCTGATCGAACTTTCAGACACTGTGGCATCACCAAATGATGAACGGATGGTTAAAATACTGGAATATATTGACCAGAATTACAATGAAGATCTTTCTCTGGAAAAGCTGGCAGTACGTTTCAATTTTAATTATCATTATCTGTCTTCCATTTTTAGTCAGCAGATGAAGGAAGGTTTCAGCGAATATCTGAATCGTATTCGAATCTCCAGAGCATGTGAGCTTTTGAAGGATACACGATATTCCATAGCGGAAATCAGTGAAATGGTTGGTTATTCAGAACACAGTTATTTCAGCCGTGTTTTCCGCAAAATTACAGGAAAGACGCCCTCTGTATGGAGGCGAAGACAGGAAAATGAAAAATAAAAAGAACAATAATATTCTTAACACCTTTTCCGGACGTATTTCCAGCATGGTTCTGTTAACTGCAGTGATTATCAGTATTTCCATAAGTGCAGTAGTTCTCAAAATGTCGCAGAATATTTTTATGGATACATACGGGCAATCCCAGGAAAAAGTTTTCAGCCAGATTGAGGAAGAACTGAACATTCTGAATGATGATATGCAAAAAGTTATGGAAGAAATTGACTCCAGCTGGGCTTTTCGCATGTATCTTACAGGCGCGTCACAGATGGATAATGTGGAGCAGTATCGCAATATGTATCAGATGGAACAGGATCTGACTGTAAGCAGCAGCTCTGACCTCAAATTGCTGAATATCATGGTGCTTGGTATGCAGGGCCAGGATTATCTGTCCCGCACAGAAACGATCTATATGACAAAGGATGAGATCCTGGACAGTCCGGCAGCTGCAGCCGCCATGGATGAGCCGGAGAGAATGCACTATACCTTTGCCAAAGGCGGATATACCCAGACAAATAAAGATATAGATGTGATCATCGTTTCCAAAGCACTGTATTATCGGCAGAGCCGCCAGATCTATGGCATTGTATTCATTACACTAAACATGGAAGATCTGCAAAAATATTATGATTATTTTGTGACAGATAACAGCAGTTTTTATATGGTTGATGCAGAGGATACCGTGGTATGCTCCAGCAGACGCGGTACTGTGGGAAAAACGATGGATGATTCGTGGTACATCAAGGCAAAAAATGCAGGTGCAACACAGTGTACGATCAGGGAAAAAGGACAGTATCTGACCGTAATGTGCAGGGAGCTTCCCTATCAGCAAAAGAAAATATATGGTGTTGTGGACAATCGTCTGGCCCTGACACAGCTGTATAACATGCCCTTACTGATCGGTATATGTCTGGCCATAGGATGCCTTATTCTTGCCGTCAGTTTCTTTTTTGCCCGGGAAACGATCAGGCCATTGTCCACGCTGGTACAGAAAATGTCCGGCATCAAGGGAGGACATTTTCAGGAGTATATGCCGGTGGAGGGAACTCTTGAGGTGCAGGAACTGGCAAAAACCTACAATTATATGCTGGACGATATGGAAAAATATATTGCGGAATTAATGCATACACAGCAGGAAAAAAGAAAATCTGAGATCAAAGCGCTGCAGATGCAGATCAATCCGCATTTCATTTATAATACACTGGCAAGTATAAAAATGTTGGTATATCAGAATGATACGAAAAAAACGATAACCACAATTGATGCGTTTATCAGCCTGCTGCGCAATACGATCAACAATACTGACGAATTGGTAACGATTTCCAGGGAAATTGAGAATCTTCGCAATTATATGCAGATCATACAGGCCAGATACGGAGATGCTGTACAGATGGAATTTTATGTTTCCAGAACATGTCAAAATTGTGAGATCCCCAAGCTGATTTTGCAGCCTTTTGTAGAAAACGCATTTTTTCATGGCTATCCCTCCGGCCAGAAGGGAACGATTCAGATCTATATAGAAAAACAGGAAGATATGTTGAAAATTCGTATTATGGATGATGGAGTCGGTCTGCATGCAGATACGGATAATAAGGTGAGCCTGCCGGTACAGAGAAAAGAGCATTTTTCCGGTATTGGTATTCATAATATCCGGGAAAGACTGCAGCTGATGTACGCAGAGAAGCAAAGTCTGTCCATTGAAAACGGCCCGTTTGGCGGCACTGTGGTGACAATTCTGCTTCCTGCACGAACAAAGGAGTAACTACATGTTAAAGCATATGCGATTTACGGCAGTATTGTTGGCAGTAATACTGTGTCTGACAGGATGTGGGGATACAGCGGAAAAAACAACGGATGTAAAAAGAAACAGTATTATTGTATGGACCTGGGATGAATCATTTAACGTAAAAGCAGTAAAAATGGCAGCCGGTAAATATAATCTTACCCATCCTGATACAGAGATCATTGTCGAAGTCAAGGAAAACGAAAAGGTAATGGAAGATGTAAAAAATATTCTGATTGCCAGAGACTATCAAAGGCTGCCGGATATTATTATGATAGAAGATTACGATGCACAGGACATGCTTTCCCTTTATGCGGACGATTTTGTGGATCTGACTGACAAGATTCCGGCTGACAGATTTGTAGAATATAAAACAGAAGTCTGTTCCAGGAATAACACGCTGTATGGAATTCCCTTTGACAGTGGGGTTGCGGCGCTTTTTTATCGCTGCGATATTCTTGAGGCAGCGGGCTTTACGGAACAGGATATGCAGAATCTTACCTGGGAAGAATATATTGCTATTGGAAAGCAGGTGAAAGAAAAAACAGGCACTGCCATGCTTACACTGGATCCGACAGACCTGCCGTTGATTCGCTTAATGATGCAGAGCGAAGGAAAATGGTATGTGGACAGCGATGGGACAACGGTTACGATAAAGGATAATTCTGTGCTGAAGTATTCTTTGCAGATCATGAGACAGATGCTTGAGGATAATATCGGCATAAGTGCCAATGGATGGAACGATTTTATTTCCGCGTTTCACAAAGATCAGGTGGCCACAGTAGTAAGTGGAGGCTGGATTATTTCCAGTCTGAAAGAAAACCAGGAGCAAAGTGGAAAATGGAGGGTTGCCAGAATACCTTCCGCGTCAGGGAAAAAAGATAATGCAGTTTCCAATGTAGGTGGCAGTGCATGGTATATATTGAAAAAGTCTGCGATGTGTGAACAGGCAACGGATTTCGCTGTGTCTACTTTTGGATTGGATGATGAGCTGATGAATGAGCTGGTGGATGCTATAGGTATTATTCCTACCACTACACAGATGGCAGAGTATGATAATCTTCGAAAGGAAGATCCATTCTTTGGAGGAACTCAGGTTTCCGACTTTCTGGCAGAAATGTGTGATGAAATGCCGGTGATCAATTATGGAAGAAAGACTTATGAGATAGAGGATATCATTGAACAGGAATTTCAGGGATATTTAGTATATAATGATCTGGAAAATTCTTTGGAAAAAGCGCAGATGAAAGCAGAGGCAGTGGCAAAGGAATAATTTGTCACTGCCTTAATTTTTTAACAAAAACAAAAAATAATAGCATTGTTTAAGGATTTTCCCAATTTTTTAAAAATATCTGTCAAGTAATTCCTACAGCCTTTCCGGTGTCGACTGATAAACTGAAGGTAACGTATCTGCGAAGGCAATGAACAGATACAAGGTACCAAAAAAAGGAGGAAAATAACATGAAAAAGAAAGTTTTAGCTGCAATGCTGGCATCCCTGATGGCAGTATCCATGACTGCCTGCGGAGGTTCTTCCAGCCAGGAAAACGCGGCAGCACCGTCTGATTCAGCACAGAGTCAGGCAGGCACTGAAGCAAACGCTGCTTCTGCGGATGGTCCGATCGCATTGACATTATGGGGAGCCGAAGAGGATCAGACATTACTTGGAGAGTTGGTTGAAGGTTTCAAGGCAGCTTATCCGGATCAGACATTTGATATCCAGATTGGTGTGGAATCCGAATCAACGGCAAAAGACACGATCCTGACAGATGTAGAAGCCGCAGCTGATGTATATGCTTTTGCCAGTGATCAGTTAAATGATCTTGTGAAAGCGGGAGCACTGCTCAATCTTGAGGAATATGCTGATGCCCTTACTGTAGCAGGAAAAACACTTGACGATGTTAAGAGCGCAAACTCTGCCGGATCCATTGAGGCAGCCACGATGGACGGAAGTCTGTATGCGTTCCCGCGTTCAGGAGACAACGGATATTTCCTGTATTATGATTCATCTGTATTATCAGATGAAGATGTGGCTTCCTGGGATAATCTTCTCGCGGCAGCAAATAAAGCAGGAAAGAAAGTAGGTATGACACTTGCATCCGGATGGTATAATGCGTCTTTCTTCTACGGTGCAGGATTTACAACAGGCCTCAATGATGACCAGACCACTTCTATTGACTGGAACAAAACAAGCGCAGATGGCTATACCGGTGTAGATGTAGTAAAGAGCATGCTGAATATTGCAGCTGACCCGGCCTTCATGGCTATTGCTGATGGTGATATCTCCAATCAGCTTGCTTCCGGTGCTCTCGTTGCCTGTGTATCCGGTACATGGGATTCCATCACTGCGCAGGAAGTATTCGGTGACGGCTATGCAGCGACCAAACTTCCTACATTTACCGTAGGTGATAAACAGGTGCAGCAGGGATCCGTAGCCGGATTTAAGTTTGTAGGTGTAAACGGTTACGCAGAAAATGCCGGATGGGCAGTTCTTCTGGCAGATTATATTTCCAATCAGGATTCACAGCAGAAGTTTTTTGAACAGCGTGAGTGTGGTCCTACCAATGTGAATCTGATCGATTCCGATGCAGTGAAAGCCAATGTGGCAATCGCAGCGTTGGCTGAACAGTCCGCATACAGCAAAACTCAGCTGGTAGGCGGTAAATACTGGGATCCTACACAGACCTTTGGTGAATTGATTGCTCAGGGTACCTTGTCCGCAGATGATGATGCTGCAATTCAGAATGCCCTGGATACGCTGGTAGAAGGTGTTACTGCTCCGGTAGAATAAACGCTGCCAAAGAAGAGAGAGGAGCCTGTTATGGCAGATAAAAAAAATAAGAATGTTTTGAGCAGCATCGGGAAATTTTTTGCGGAATTTGCTGAAGCAATTGTCCATGGAGACATTTTTGTCAAACTGTCTCTTGTGTGGATGGGAGCAGGCTACGCCAAGCGCAAACAGTATATTAAAGCAGTGCTTATGACTGTTCTGGAGATAGCTGTTATTGCGTTTACCGTATCGTTTGCCATGAAATATGTGCCGAAATTTGGTACATTGGGAACAGTCAAGATGGAAAAGGTCTTTAATGTTTCCACCATGAAAAGTGAGATCAATGACTACGATAACTCTTTCAAAATATTGCTGTTCTCACTGTTTAGTTTTGTTGTCTGGTTTGCGTTTGCCGTTGTATGGATCAAAAATGTGGTCAATGCTTACCGGCTGCAGAAGCTTTCAGAAGCAGGAAAACATATTGCGACATTCAGGGAGGATCTTCATTCTCTTGTTGAAGAGAGATTTCATATTACTCTGTTGACGCTGCCTGTGCTGGGTGTTGTGATTTTTACAGCCATCCCCATTCTTTTGCTGATTCTGGTTGCTTTTACCAACTATGATCAGCAGCATATGCCGCCATCGGCACTGTTCACCTGGACGGGGCTTACGAACTTTATTAATTTGTTTGGAGGCGGGGGCCTCACGGTCACCTTTGGATATGCTTTTGTTCGGGTTCTCGGATGGACTCTTGTGTGGGCTTTTTTTGCTACACTGACTACATATATCGGCGGTATTCTTTTGTCTTTGCTTTTGAACAGTAAAAAGACAAGGCTGACCAAAATGTGGCGTACATTGTTTATTGTCACCATTGCCGTTCCGCAGTTTGTATCCCTTCTTCTGGTTAGAAACTTCTTCTCGAACGGTGGTATTGTCAATACGATCTGCGCGAGTATTGGTCTCACCGGATTTTTGCGGGATATCGGTCTTGTATCCACCAGTTACATACCGTTTCTTTCTGCCCCCGGATGGGCGCATGTAATGATCATACTGATCAATATCTGGATCGGTGTTCCGTATCAGATGCTGATCGCCACGGGTGTACTGATGAATCTTCCCACAGACCAGCTGGAGAGTGCCAGAGTAGACGGGGCAAAGCCTTTTCAGATTTTCAAGAGTATTACCATGCCGTATCTTCTGTTTGTTACCGGTCCAACCTTAGTTACAGATTTTGTAAAAAACATTAACAATTTTAATGTTATTTATCTGTTAACGCAGGATGTATATACGACCACAAATCAGGCTATGGCAAATTCTCAGGCAAAGGAAGTGGATCTTCTGGTTACCTGGCTGTTCCGTCTGACACAGGATTATTATAATTACAAGATGGCATCAGCTATCGGTATTATTGTGTTTATCATATGCTCCGTATTCACGCTGGTTGCTTTTAACCGTATGATCAAGGGCGACAGAGAGGGGACGTATCAATAATGAATAATACAGGAAAAGTTAAAAAACTGAAAGAAAACAGGGTATCCAGTATTGTACTGCACAATCTTCTGATCGGTGTGCTGGCTTTCATCTGGCTGATTCCTATTGTATGGCTGGTATGTACTTCCTTCAGTGCTTATTCAGGCATGAATACATCGACGTTTTTCCCGGAAAAGTGGAGCGCTGTCAATTATGCCAAACTGTTTCATCCGGATACCGTAGCGCAGTTCCCGCAATGGTTCATGAATACATTCATCATAGCCTGTTTTACCTGCGTGATCTCAACCATGTTTGTGCTGATGGTAGCCTATGCCATGTCGGTTATGCGTTTTCCTATGAGAAAACCATTGATGAATCTGGCAGTTATCCTGAATCTGTTTCCGGGAATGCTGGCTATGATTGCCGTGTACTTTACATTAAAGTCGTTCAATCTGACGAACAGCTATGCCGGTCTGATCATGGTGTATTCCGGCTCTGCCGGCATGGGATATCTCATTGCCAAAGGATTCTTTGATACGGTTCCCCGCGCATTGTGTGAAGCAGCCCGTATCGACGGCTGTACGGAGGCCCGCATATTCTGGAATATTATTCTTCCCATGAGCCGTCCGATTATTGTGTATACAGTAATCAGCAGTTTCTTGGTACCATGGATGGATTTTGTATACGCAAAGATGATTCTTAATGCCGGTATATCAGCCAATTATACGGTAGCTATTGGATTATACAAAATGCTGGATAAGAGTTTGATCAATTCGTATTTCACCCAGTTCTGTGCCGGAGGCGTATTGGTTTCCATACCGATTTCCATTTTGTTTATCATTATGCAGAAATTCTATGTGGAAGGAATCACCGGCGGCGCCGTAAAAGGATGATCTGTAAAACATCAAAATCGCGGGGGACAGGAATTGTTCCCTGCGATTCTTTATCAAAAAACAGATGAGGAGCCAAAATGAATAACAGGAGAGTATATTGGAAAACACCGGAAGTTACAGGCCGAGGGCTGAAAAATTTTGTCTGCGTTATCCTGTTTTTGCAGTCTGTGGGGATCATTATTCTGGAAAAAGGTGTGATCCATCCCGAACAGTATACGCAGGAAGGGCTGTCCATAGCCATGCAGGAGAGCAGCAGCCTGATGGTATTGTCCGGAGCTGCTTCTTTGCTTCAGCTTACAGCCGGTCTGGCCATTCCCATTGTTGCTTTTCTTCTGGTAGAAGGATTTATGCATACTTCTGATGTTCGTACATATATGCTGAGCGTGATTCTGTTTGCGCTGATCAGTGAGTTTCCCTATGATTTTGCCATGAGCATGCAGCTGGTGGATATTTCACAGCAGAATGCCATGGTGGGTACAGCCATTAGTCTTGTCATGCTGTATTGTCTTGAATTTGTGAAAAAAAGGGGGATTATAGGGAAAATCCTTCAGGTATGTATTGTACTCTGTGGTGTCTTGTGGGCAGCGATTTTCCGGGCTGAGTATGGTCTTTGCACAGTGCTGCTGACAGCTGTGTTCTATCTTTTTTATACAAAGAATGTGCTGAAAACTTTTCTGGGGGCTGCCATAAGCCTTCTGTATGTAACAGGACCTTTAGCATTCTATGGAATATGGTGCTATAATGGTGAGAGAAAAACTCGCTGTTCAAAATATTATTATTATCTGTTTTATCCCTTACATTTGCTTCTTCTGGGAAGCATACGTTTCTTTTTATCCTAAACAAAGAAAGGACTTGAAAACAATATGTTGAATAACAGATTGCTTTATGGAGGAGACTACAATCCGGAACAGTGGCTGGACAGACCGGATATTCTTGAGGAGGATATCCGCATGCTCAGAAAAGCCGGTTGTAATACAGTAACTCTTGGCATTTTTTCGTGGGCTGCATTGGAGCCTCAGGAGGGAGACTTCCGGTTTCAGTGGCTGGAAAATATCGTTGATCGTCTGTATAAAAATGGAATTTATACGATTATGGGCACACCTTCGGGGGCAAGACCAAAGTGGCTGGCAGATAAGTATCCCGAGGTGCTTCGTGTAGATGAGACCGGGCATCGCCAGATGTTTGGTTTTCGCCACAATCACTGTTACACATCCCCTGTGTACCGTGAAAAAACTGCGCTCATCAATAAAAAACTGGCGAAATCCTTTGGAAACCATCCCGGTGTTATTCTCTGGCATATTTCCAACGAACTGGGAGGGGAGTGCAGATGTCCCCTGTGTCAGGATGCTTTTCGCCGCTGGCTGAAAGAACGTTACCGCACGATTGATGAACTGAACAGACGCTGGTGTACTACGTTCTGGAGTCATACCTATCAGAGTTTTGAACAGATTGAAGCGCCTTTTACCATTGGTGAGACACAGCTTCATGCTTTGAATCTGGACTGGAAACGGTTTGTCACCCATCAGACACGGGATTTCCTCCGGCATGAAATTGACGCTCTCAGAGAAGGAGGCGCTAAACAGCCCACAACAACGAATCTGATGCATTATTTTCAGGGATTGGATTATTTTAAACTCGCAAAAGACATTGACATAGTATCCTGGGATACGTATCCGACTTGGCACAAGGAAGAGGTTCTGCATACGGCATATGATAACGGTATGTGCCATGATTTGATGCGTTCTCTGAAAAAAAAGCCGTATTTGCAGATGGAATCCTGTCCCACATCTACCAACTGGCAAAGCGTCAGCAAGCTGAAAAAACCTGGTATGCTGTTTGCGCAGATGATGCAGGCTATTGCCCACGGAGCAGAGGGCGCTATGTATTTTCAGGTACGGCAAAGCCGGGGCGCTTCCGAAAAGTTTCATGGTGCTGTAATAGATCATTATGGCGGCAGCGATACGAGGGTTTTTAAGGAAGTAAAGGAAACAGGGGAAGTTCTGGGAAAAATTGGTGAATTGCTTGGCAGTAAAGTCAAAAGCTCAGTGGCAATTCTGTATGACTGGGAGAGCCAGTGGGCCATGGAGGACAGTCAGGGACCACGAAATAAGGGGCTCCATTATATGGAGGTTCTGTTGAAATTTTATCGGGGATTCAGACGTATGGGAGCCAATGTTGATCTGGTGGATGAAGAAGCTTCCCTGGATGGATACAGACTTTTGGCCTGTCCTATGGTATATATGTTTAAAGAAGGATTTGCAGAAAAGGTGCGCAGTTTTACAGAGAACGGAGGAACGGTGATCTTTACTTACTGGTCCGGTATTGTGGATGATACAGACCGCTGTTATCTTGGCGGTGTACCATATGGCCTTCAGGATGTTCTGGGACTTCGGAGTACGGAAATAGATGGTCTGTATGATGATGAAGAAAACAGTTTTATTCCGGTAAAAGAGAACGCTCTGGGGATGCAAAAGACATACGGCTGCCGTTATCTCTGCGATCTGGTTCAGCTCCACGGCGCTTCGGCGATGATGACTTACGGAGCAGATTTCTACGCGGGTTATCCTGCAGTAACCGTAAATTCATTTGGAAAAGGAGAGGCATGGTATGTGGCTGCCGATGCTGACAGCGATTTCTATGATGATTTTCTGGAAAAGCTGGTAATTCGGACAAAAACAGCGCCTATACTGCAGGGAAGTATTCCGGATGGCATAGAAATGACCACGAGAGAGACAGAAAAAGGCTGCTATTACATTTATCAGAATTTCGGAACAACAGCATTGCAAATCCCCATGCCGGAGGGTGAACTTCGCACAGTATATGGCAATCCTTCAGAGAAGCTTCCGGTTTATGGTATGGTTATTGTATTTCAGGAAAAGTGATGATTGTGTGAAAATCATAAACAAACGAAAAGATTGTCTGGACGGAACCGTAAAAGTATGGTAAGGTATTTCTGCAATAAAAATGAGAATAACGGTGTGCCCGGATAAGACATATCAGGAAGACTGCCAGATGGCATCCCTTTTTACAGAGGGATGCTGTTCTGGCTTTTTTATTTGTGAAAAAGGTGCTCATTTCGGAATTTTTATTCATGATGGTCAAAAGTAGTTTTATCGTATCTGTAAAGGTACTGAACAGATACTTTTAGCACTGTGTTTCCGGGTATATAGCAGGAGAAAGGATAAGTTATGTATTTAATGATCGACAACTACGATTCCTTCGTATACAATCTGGCAAAATATATGGAAGAGCTGGGAGAAACGGTGAAGCTGGTCCGAAATGACCGGATCAGCGCAGCAGATATCGATAAAATGCTGTCCGGAGGTGATCTGGAAGGCATCATTCTTTCCCCTGGCCCCAAGAGTCCGAAAGACTGTGGTAACTGTCGTGAGATTCTGCAAAAAATAGCAGGCCGTGTGCCGGTTCTGGGGGTGTGCCTGGGGCATCAGATCATAGGTCATGTGTTTGGTGCTGTGGTCCGCAAGGGAAATCGTCCCATGCACGGTAAAGTGACCAGTATCAAAAACGATGGTCGGGGACTGTTCCAAAACCTCCCCCGGCAGTATGAAGTGACCAGATATCATTCACTGATCGTAGATGATGAGAATTTCCCTCGCGAATTGCAGGTGGATGCCCGATCCGAAGATGGTGTGATTATGGGGCTGAGTCATCGAAGTATGCCTGTCTACGGTGTACAGTTTCATCCGGAGGCAGTGCTGACCCAGTATGGGCATGAACTGCTGAACAATTACACGAAAATTTGCAGAGAATGGTGGAGAACGTATGAAAACAGAAATTCGCAGACTGCCTTTTTATAAAGAGGCAGCAGATATATTTACCATGTACAGAAACCGTGAGATGGCAGTATTTCTGGATTCTGCACTGGAAAACCAGCTGGGCAGATATTCTGTGATCGGACTGTATCCTTATCTTGTCCTGAAAGAAGAGAACGGTATCTGTTACCGTAACGGAGAAAAGCAGACAAAATCCTTTGAAGATATTCTGGACGAAGAACTGCAAAGACGAAAAGAAAAGAATCCCACAGAGCTTCCGCTGACAGGCGGCGCTATCGGTTATTTCAGCTACGATTATGGCCGAAAATTCGAACAGATTCGTACAAGGCATCCTGAGAAGATCCGTATGCCGGAGGCCATGTTTGTGTTTTATGATGTGCTGATCATTGAGGATAAGAAGGAAAAGACACTTCATCTTACCGCACGGGGGGAGACAGAGGATGCGAAAAACCTGCTGGATCAGGTGGAGCAGGAAATATTTAATTGTAAACCTCAGAAAAAGCCAGACAGACAGCATCACCTGGCAGATTTCACCCCGAACTTTGAAAAAGAAGAGTACAAGCAAACAGTCCAGCGTATGATCGACTACATTGTTGAAGGTGATATTTATATTGCCAACATGACCCAGCAGCTTACGGTAAACAGTGACAAGGATCCCTACGAGGTATACCGTTATCTAAGAACATACAACCCGGCACCCTTTGCCGGATATTTCAATTACGGCAGCTTTCAGGTCGTGGGAGCTTCCATGGAAAGATTTCTGCAGGTCAGAGACGGTGTGATCGAGACTCGTCCCATCAAGGGCACCCGCAAAAGAGGAAGTACACCGGAAGAAGATGCCGCTTTACGAAAAGAGCTGCAGGAATCTTCCAAGGACAGAAGTGAACTTCTGATGATCGTGGATCTTGAACGCAATGATCTGAACCATGTCTGCGAACCGGGAAGTGTACAGGTGACAGAACATTTTGCCGTAGAAGCCTATGCCACGGTCTTTCACCTGGTAACTACGATCATAGGAAAAATGAAAGAAAATCTGCCATTCACAGATCTGATCCGGGCAGCGTTTCCCGGCGGTTCCATTACAGGAGCTCCAAAGATCCGCGCCATGGAGATCATCGACGAACTGGAACACGACCGTCGGGGCCTGTATACAGGTTCCATGGGCTATATTTCACTGGACGGAAACTGTGATTTCAACATCGTGATACGAACAGCCGTACATCAGTATGGTGTTTATCATCTTGGCGTCGGCGGCGGCATCACCTGTGAATCAGAGCTGGAATTTGAATACGAAGAGACCCTGCAGAAAGCAAAAGCCGTACTGGAGGCCATCTACGATGGGAGGGACATCACATGCTGACACCAGATGAAGGATATTATTTTGGACTCGGCGCATTTGAGACTATTGCAGTAGAAGCGGGTCGGCCGATCCTCCTGGAAAAGCATCTTAACCGTCTTCAGAAAGCCGCCGATTTCCTGAATATTTCACTTAAAGAAAAGGACGTATCCGACAGAATACAGGATGTATTGCTCCTGGAGGAGATGCAGACAGGAAGAAAAGTCATAAAAGTGACCCTGTCAGAGAAAAATCTGACAGTAACCTCCAGAGAAAATACATACACCAAAGAACAGTATCAAAAAGGGTTTATCACCGACTTTTCAACCGTGGCAAGAAACGAGACCTCCCCCTTCACCTTCCATAAAACCTTAAACTATGGCGATTGCATCCAGCAAAAACGCCTGGCCAAACAGCGCAGCATCGATGAACCCATTTTTCTAAACACAAAAGGAATGATCGCAGAAGGAGCCTGCACAAACGTATTCTTTGTCCACAATGGACAACTATATACCCCCGAAAAACACTGCGGCCTCCTGCCAGGAATCATGAGAGCATACATATGCAATCACTATGACGTAAAAAAAGAAGAAATCTTTCCGTCACATCTTTCATTCTTTGACGAAATGTTTGTGACAAATTCACTACTAGGAATAATGCCGGTAGTCTCCCTGGGCGAACACCGTTTCCCTTCCCGCAAAGTCGGAGACCAGTTGTTACAGGAATACATGCAATTCTGTAAACACGATTAAAATCATGTTATTTTTGCTGATGTGAGCGACTTACATCGTTGCAGACTATTATTATGGGTTTGCAAAATGTATCTTTGAGGGCAATTAAACAGATACACATATTTTTTTATTCCTGAATTTATCGTAACGTAAATCTAAAAAGTGGCGGTTGCAGATGGGTGGCTGCCCGGTATGTATATAAACCTACCGCGACTTTAACGAGCACGACTCCGAGACTACAGGCTCGGAGCGAGCGCAGTAGGAGCGAGAGGTTTATATACATACCGGGCAGCCACCCATCTGCAACCGCCACTTTTTCAAAAAAAGCTTCTAAAACTACTCAAACGGAAATACAAACTGCGTCAACCCATACTCATCCCGCAGCTGAACAAATTCCCTCTGAATAGCTTCAGCCATCGGCACCCCCTTATCCTTGCGTTCCAGCCACACCTCATACTCCTTCTCCCCGGCAGTATAGATCCGCTCCTGCCCGGGCGCCTTCTCAGAAGCGCGCAAATCCCGTAAAATATCACCACAAGTCTTCTTAAAAGCATCCGCTCCCATAAAAGCTTCGGTATCAATAGCCATAAAGAAATGTCCCAGCTGATACGGCTTAGGCTGCCCTTGTTCATCCTTACCTTCCAGCGCCTTCAGGAAAATACCGGACTGCAGAGCAGCAGAAAGAATTTCCACCACTGTGGCATATCCGTAGCCCTTGTACCCGGCAAAAAGTTCACCCAGGCCGCCAAGTGGAGCCAGGGCCGCTTTCTGGCTGCGGATATCCTTTAAGATCTGCTCACTGTCCGTCATTTCCGAACCATCTCGTCCAACAACCATACCCGCAGGCACATCTTTTCCAATACGCGCGTAATATTCGATCTTACCATTTTGAATAATAGAAGTAGCACAATCCAGCATAAACGGAAAAGGCTCATCTGTAGGCATACCAAAAGTCAGCGGATTGGTGCCCAGCATGTTTTCCACACCAAAGGTAGGGGCAATGGAAGGACGGGCATTCGTTCCGGTGATACCGATCATATTTTCTTTTGTAGCCATGGAAGCCCAGTAACCGGCGATGCCGTAGTGGGAAGAGTTTCTGACGGCCACCATACCCATGCCATACTTATGGGCCTTTTCAATACACATATCCATAGCCTTTTTGCTGGCTACCATACCCATGCCGTCGTTGGCATCCAGAACAGCAGTTGTGGGTGTCTCTTTCAGAATATCAATTTTTGTAACCGGATTCAGAATGCCGGCTTTGATCCGGTCAATATAAATCGGCTTAAAACGATTGCAGCCGTGACTCTCGATGCCGCGCCGGTCACTTTCCAGCAAAACATCGGAACAAAGCCGGGCATCATTTTCGGGAACACCAAGTTTTACAAATACTGCGGTCATAAAATCGTCCACCAGCTGCCAGGGTACATAAGGTCTTGTTTCTTTTGTCATAGAGATTTCCTCCCGTATATTTATAATAAAAAACGACGTAAAAACAAATACTCCGTTCCTACATCGTGATCATAGTTTTTGCCATACCTACTTTAATACTGAGTTTACTATAGCATTACCAAAATCACCTGTCAAGAGAGAAAAGAATACAGCGAATAGCATAGAAAATCTTTGGAAATCACACGGTAAATGACTAATACTGCACAAAAAACGATGCAGAAAAGCAAACTGAGAAGTGCAAAATGACAATTTTCCAAAAAAAGAAAAAATGTTTGTTTTTTCACTGTAATATGATATTATGTAAATAATATTGCTGTATAATGCACACATTTCTATGCTGTCCTGTTCCCGATCGACAGCTTAATATTCCCATGAGGAAATACTATACTAATGAATAAATAAAGGATGGGTTACATGATACCTCAGAAACAGATTTTAATCGTAGAAGATAATGAGCTTAACCGGGCAATACTGTGTGAAATACTGTCGGATGAATATAAAGTGTTGGAAGCAGAAAACGGACATGTTGCATTGGAGATGCTCAGAGAAAGTAAAGATGATATCGCTCTGATCCTTCTGGATGTTATGATGCCGGTCATGGACGGATTTGCTTTCCTGGATCATTTAAAAGAAGATGTACAGTTGTCTCTGATCCCGGTAATTGTCATGACGCAGAGCAACAGCGAAGAGGACGAAGTTGCGGCTCTGGCACATGGTGCCACGGATTTTGTGCCCAAACCGTATCGTCCACAGGTTATTCTTCACCGTGTTGCCAGTATAATTAAGCTAAGGGAGACTGCAGCCATCGTTAATCTTTTGCAGTATGACCGGCTTACGGGATTATACAGCAGAGAGTTCTTTTATGAGAAAGTCAGAGAGCGTCTCCAGAAAGAGCCGGATAAAGAGTATACGATCGTTTGCACAAACATAGAAAATTTTAAACTATATAATGATACTTTTGGTACTTCAGCGGGAGACAGGCTATTGCAGCAGATGGCACAGGAACTGCGTGAGAGAAGCGGTGAGAATGCTGTCTGTGGCCGCTACGGCGGAGATCGCTTTATGTGTCTGCAGGAGCGAGAGCAGGAGCTGAAGGACAGAGATATTTTAGAGCATGGCATTTCCCAGAATATCCATAATGTGGTCATGAAATGGGGAATTTACGAAATCATTGACCGTTCGGTGCAGGTAGAGCAGATGTGTGACCGTGCACTTCTTGCGGCGGACAGTGTTAAGGGGCAGTATAATAAACATTATGCGGTGTACGATGATACCCTTCGCGGAAAACTGATTCGGGAAAAAGCGATCACAGATGCTATGGAATCAGCACTGACAGAAAAACAGTTTGCGGTCTATCTCCAGCCAAAATACAGTCTGAAAGGAGAATGTATGGCCGGAGCGGAGGCACTGGTTCGCTGGATCCATCCGACATGGGGCTTTATTTCTCCGGGAGAGTTTATTCCGCTGTTTGAAAAAAATGGTTTTATTTCTCGACTGGATCAGTATGTATGGGAAAAGGTCTGTGAATTGCAGCGGGAATGGAAACAGAAGGGCTTTCCGACGCTGCCTGTTTCGGTAAATGTTTCTCGGGCGGATATTTATCAGATCGATCTGGTGGGAGTTCTTACAGAGCTGACACAGAAATACGGTATTGAACCGTCAAATCTTCATCTGGAGATCACGGAGAGCGCCTATGCGGAGAATCCTACGCAGATATTAAATGCGATCAATCAGCTGAGAAAGCTTGGATTTGTTATCGAAATGGATGATTTCGGCAGCGGTTATTCTTCATTGAATATGCTTAATCAGATGCAGATGGATATTTTAAAGCTGGATATGAAATTTATTCAGAACGAAATGGCCAAGCCTGCCAACCAGAGCATCTTGAGTTATGTTGTCAGCATGGCTCATGGTATGGGCCTGAGTGTGGTTGCGGAAGGTGTAGAGACGAGGGAACAGTTAGAGCGCCTGCAGGCGATCGGCTGTGATTATGTACAGGGATATTTCCTTGCTAAACCCATGCCGGCAGCGGACTATGAGAAACTGCTGATTACGCAGACCACCTGCAAAGTTTCTTCTGATAGATTCCAGGGAGATTCCGAATACAGTGTTCAGGCGGTTTTGATCGTAGATGAAGATGAACGATATATAGAAAAAGTAAAAAAGGTCTTTTTGGATAAGTACCGGATGCTTACGGCATCGACAGCGGAGTCTGCGCTGGAATATATCGTTTCTCCGAAAAGAGAGAAGATTTCGGCAATGATCCTCAGTATGACCCTTTCGGACAATGGAGCCGGGACACTGATGAAGGAGTTAAAACAGAATCCGGATTTCTGGCATATCCCTGTTCTGGCCACCGTGCCCAATGGGGAGGTTATGAGGGATATACCGTTAGCGCTGGAAACCGATGATTTCCTCTGCAAATGCCATCCGCTGTGCGATCTTGTTCGGCGTATAGAACGGCTGATCACTATTTCAGAGTCCTATGAGAGGGAGATTTTTTTGCAGAACGAAGCCAGCCGCGATTATCTGACCGGCCTGTTGAACAGAAGAGGCCTTCAGGTAGCAATAGATTCCATGCGTAAAGAAGATAAGCCTCTGGCGGTGTGTCTGTTTGATCTGGATGATCTGAAAAAGATCAATGATGTCAATGGGCATGATGCAGGAGACAGTTTGATCAAGTCATTTGCGGATCTATTGTGCCGTCATACCCGAACTAAGGATATTTTGTGCCGTTACGGTGGAGATGAATTCCTGGTGATTTTGAAGCATCTTCGCAGTAAAGAGGATGCGAAGAAAAAATGTGAGTTGATCTGTCAGTCTTTCCATGGTTCCTGTTCTGCGGGAATAGCTCTTTTAGGAAGGAGTGATACTGATATTTCAAGAACGATTCATTTTGCAGATCAGGCGCTTTACCGTGCAAAACGGGAAAATAAGGGCAGCTGCTGTATGTGGAATGAAGTAAATTAATAAGTAACTGTTCAGAACAGATACAGAGAACTAATGGCCAGGGAGCAGTCTCTGGCCATTAACTTGATTGATGAGAGATTTTTGTTTGATATTTTGTAACTGTTCAGGACAGACCGGATCACTCCTTTTGGGTGGAGATGATTATCATAGGTTTGCGAATCATATTTGCAATAGTGCTGAACAGATACAAATTTTTTAAGCTTCAAGGAGAAGACAGTATGCAATTTCACGAAAATCATATGCATATCTTTATGAATGGAACGGATTACCGGCAGGCAGTTGATGATATGAAAAACGGCAGGAAAGAATATGTTGTGAGGAAAAATCTCGATAAGTACAGGTTACATGGAATTACCTGGGTCAGAGACGGAGGAGATCATTACGGAGCTTCTGTCTATGCCCGAAGTATTGCACCGGAATATGGCATTGAGTATCGGACTCCCATATTCAGTATACATAAAAAAGGACATTACGGCGGTATCGTAGGGCGGGCATTTTCTGACATGCAGGAATATCGTAGTCTGGTGAAAGAAGCTATTTCGCAGAAAGCAGATTTTATAAAAATCATGATCAGCGGTATCATGGATTTTTCAGGGGATGGCAGTCTGTCTGAGGAATCTCTGACGGATGAAGAAATAGAGGAAATGATCCATATAGCCCATGAAGAGGGGAAAGCTGTGATGGCCCATGCCAATGGTGCCAGAGCGATTAAGGCAGCGGTGCGTGCCGGAGTGGATTCCCTGGAGCATGGTAATTTTATGGATGAGGAATGTGTCTGTATGCTGGCGGAAAGTGATACAGTTTATGTGCCCACAGTATCTACGATTCGAAATCTGATCGGCGATGCCCGTTTCCCGGAAAATACGACCAGAGCTTTGTGGGAAAAACAAAAAGATGTTTTGTCCCGTTGTTATACCCAGGGGGTTCATCTGGCCCTTGGCAGTGATGCCGGCGCCTATCGCGTTCCTCACGGACAGGGGATCGTTGATGAGTATACTGCCTTCTGTGAAGCAATTGGCGAAACCGCTCTTCTTCGGGCACGGCTTATGGAAGGGCAAAAGAAGATCTGCGAGAAATTCTGAAACAATTATAGAAAAACATCCAAATCACAAGCCTGCAGAGCTGACAAATGGACGTCATTAGCAAAAAAAGAAGAAAAACATCCAACAAACAATAATAAAAAGCATTGTCAATATAACGGGCACAGGAATGAATCCCGGTTGCCATATTCTGACAATGCTTTTATTAATTCGAAACGCAAAAGCCGCTTACTCCGCCTGTGCCGCATGCTCCACAAAAATCCGGCGGATATCCTCATACTCGCCAAGTCCTTTCATCACACAGGTAACCGGGAAACCGGCGGCTTCAAACTGGCTTCTCCAGGAATCTGAGTTAGCTCCGGCCATATCGTTGGTGGCATGATCACCGGCCACGATCATAAAGGGTGCCAGCACGATGCCTTTTGGCTGACGGGTACGCGCAGCCTTAAGGATCGGCTCCAGACTGGGGTACGCTTCCACGGTACCAAGGAAAATATTCTCATGTCCCATATCTTTAAAACGGTAATCCAGTGCAGCATAAATGGCATTTGCATAGTGTGTGGTTCCGTGCCCCATAAGCACCAGCATGACATCACCGGGAAGATTTGAAAATTCGTGCGCCACAGCATTGACTACAGCATCGTTGTCTTCTTCCGATGTCAGAAGCGGCGCGCCAAAGCGGATGCTGTCGAAATGCTCCCGGTAAGCCAGGGCATCCTCTTTCATCAGATCGTTTTCAATGCCGTTGATCACATGAGTAGGCTGGATCACTACATCCCGGATCCCATCAGCCATCATGGCTTCCATAGCTTCTTTCACATTAAAAATCTTTATGTTTTCCGTGCGAAGCAGTTTTTTCATGATCATTTTACTGGTCCAGGCACGGTAAATTCTGTAATCCGGATATGCTGCGGCAATATCATCCTCGATAGCGGTAATGGTTCTTTTTCTGGTGTCCGGAAAGCTTGTACCGAAGCTGACTACCAGAATGGCTTTTGTCTGTTTATCTGACATATTATTCCTCCAACAAAATTCAGCATTATATTGCACAATGATATCACATTCTCCTTCAAAATTCATCTGTTCTTTCACAGAAATAGATATATATTCCATAGAGGAATACATGAATTGTGTAACTGACCCCGCTTTTTCTACTCTTTTTTCAGGAAAACATTGCCCCTGAAACGATCTCTATGCTATAATGGGATGGTTTATGGAATATGGAGGAGTATGTCTATGGCGCAAAAATACTACGCTGTACGCAAAGGAAGAACCCCTGGCATCTATCTAAGCTGGGAGGAATGCAAGACTCAGGTCCACGGATTTAAGGAAGCTGCCTATAAGAGTTTTCCTTCATTGAAAGAGGCAGAGGCTTTTATGGACAACCGGGAATCTGCTCCGGCTTCCGCCAGTGACGAGGGCTGGATTCGGGAAGAAGGCACACTGACTGCTTATGTGGATGGCAGTTATGTGTCGGCAAAAGCAGACAGTTACGCATATGGTGTTGTTTTCCTGGATCAGGAAGGAATAAAAACTGCGTCGGGCAGTCGTCAGGATCCTGTCCTTGCCGCTATGCGCAATGTGGCCGGGGAGATCCATGCAGCTGCCTATGCCATGCAGTATGCCGTAGAACAGGGGTACAAAAAGCTCTATATTTACCATGATTATGAGGGAATTGCCAAATGGTGCCGCGGTGACTGGAAGACCAATAAAGACAGCACAAAGGCATATAAAGAATTTTATGACGGTTTGAAGGATCGTCTCGAAATACATTTTGTCAAGGTGACCGGCCATTCAGGAGTGAAGTATAATGAGATGGCAGATCAGCTGGCAAAAAAAGCTCTTGGCATCTTGAGCTGAATGCAGCCGATTTTCATGGGGCTGCGAATCGTATCTGCGAAAATACTGAACAGACACGATATACGAATGATAAGTTTTGGGGGTACGTATATATGGGCATCTGTATGTTTGGAATAGACCATAACAGAGCGTCGATAGATATTCGGTCCGTATTTTCTTTTACCAGGAAAAATGCGGTGGCAGCAATGGAAGAATTAAAAAAGACAGAAGGGATCCTTGGCTGTGTGATCCTGTCCACATGTAACCGGATGGAATGCTGGGTAAGTACGGTAGAGGACTGGAAAGGCTGCCTGTTTGATGAAATCTGCAGGATCAAAAATGTCGATCCAGAGGATTACCGTGCCTATTTCCGGGAACGCGCAGACCGGGAGGCTGTAGATCATCTTTTCCATCTGACGTGTGGCCTGAAATCGCAGATCCTCGGTGAGGACCAGATCCTTACACAGGTAAAGGACGCGCTGGCGCTGGCGAGGGAAAGCTTCACTACAGACAGTGTACTTGAAGTGTTGTTTCGTATGGCTGTCACAGCCGGTAAAAAGATCAAGACGGAAGTGACTTTTTCCAGAGCAAATTATACAGCTATGGACAGTGCTGTGGCCATGCTTAAGGAGCGGGGGGCGGATCTTGCCTCCATGAATTGTATGGTCATAGGTAATGGAGAAATGGGAAAACTGGCAGCACAGAGCCTGAGAGAACAGGGGGCTGAGGTAACAGTGACGGTTCGTCAGTACCGAAGCGGTGTGGTGCAGATCCCTGTAGGGTGTAAACGTATCGATTACGGCAATCGGATGGAGCTTCTTCCCGAATGCGACATTGTGGTCAGTGCTACAGCCAGTCCGAATTACACCATTACGGAAGAACTGATGAAGCAGCATACCTGGAAAAAGGGCCTTGTGATGGTGGATCTGGCAGTTCCGAGAGATATTGAACCGTCTATCGGTGAATTCCACAATCTGGAACTGTATGATATCGACGCGTTCAAAAATAATACTTCATTCAGTCAGAATGAGGAGGCCTATCATCAGGCGGAGAAGATCCTGCAGGAACAGATGGCTGAGTTTTATGACTGGCTGGAAGGCAGGGATATCATTCCACGCATTAAGGATATCCAGAACAAGGCTGTGCAGGATCTGAATCTTCGAATCTATAAGATCCTCGCTCATTTGCCGCTGGAAAAAGAAGAGCGGGATACCCTGCTCAAGAACATAGATACAGCAGCCGGAAAGGTCGTGGGTAAAATGATCTTTGGTATGCGGGATGCCATGGGCAGGGAAGCTTTTCTGGAATCTGTAGAAAGCATGGAACAGATATATGATGAAAAATAGAGAATTAAAGGGATTTTTTCCTTTTTTTGCGGATATCCGCGATAAAAAGACGGTGGTGATCGGCGCCGGTAAGATAGCGTCACGCCGTATAGAAACAATGACGCAGTTTTGCGCCAATATCGTAGTTGTTGCACCGGAGGCAACAGACCGGGTATTGACTCTGGCCGAAGAGGGATGGATCACATTCAGACAGAAAACTTACGATAGAGAAGATCTGTTTGGTGCAGATCTGGTCCTTGCGGCCACCAACGATCCAAAGCTTAACGATGAGATCCACAGTGTCTGCAAATGTCTTGGTATCTGGGTCAATGTATGTTCGGATCAACAGAAATGCGATTTTCAGTTTCCGGGTATTGTCAAACAGGATGAAATCGTGATTGGCATCAATGCAGCGGGAACGAATCATAAAAAAGTAAAAAAAATTCGTGAATGTGTAGAGGAAGCGTTCGCCAAAGGAGAATGGAATGAGTAGAAAAATCTGTGT
>JAEDOO010000129.1 GCA_016301965.1 Lachnospiraceae bacterium
CGACTAGCACGCTCGCAAAAGCGAGCTCGCGTGCAAGTCTGCGTAAGGCGTGGATCTCGTCTTCGCTAAAAGCGCACTTTAATCGTTTTCCCCCACATATCATACCCCCGTAAGCCCCCTGTCCACTTATTCGTTTCTGTTTTGTTATATATAAAAACGCTGCCGGCCTCCACCGACAGCGTTTTTATTAATCAATAGAATCATCATGCAGCTTTCTTTTTCGGCAATTTGAATTTGAAGCCGCTGCCATCCATAAATGTACTCAGTACCAGTACCAGTACCAGCAGTCCGCCATAGATCATACTAGCATGATATGTATTCAAGTTTGCAAACATGTTTACACCAGAAGTAATCATCTGAATGATCAGAACGGAGAACAGAATGTTTCCGATCTTACCAACACCACCGTCCGGAGAAATACCGGCCAGAACCAGAAGAAGGATGATCTTCATAACATAGGACTCACCGTTATCTGCCTTCGCACAGTTCAATGTGGAAACCATCAGCATACTTCCGATACCGCAGAGAACATCACCCAGAATAAAGGTTCCGATGATCATACGATCTGTATTGATAGCGGAGAACTTGGCCGCTTTCATGTTTGTACCACACATGTATACTTTCTCACCGTATGTAGTGTATTTCAGAATCAGCATACTGATAACGAATACAATGATAAAGATGAGAAGCGGGAACGGAATGATTCCGAATACATTGGAGTGACCCACTTCAATGTACAGGCTCGGTACACTGGATACTGTTTTACCTCCGGTGATACCGGTGGAAACACCCAGCCAAACCATCTGCATGGCGATAGTCGCAATAACGGGGGGAATACCCAGCTTAGCGATCAGAAGACCATTGATGATACCGCCGACTGCGCAGATCGCGGAAACGATAAGGAATGCAGCCAAAATGATCAGAGCAACCTGGCCGTTTGACATACCGTCTTTTACCATAGCGCCCATAAATGTTACACCAACGATGGTGGCGAAGTTGCCCAGCATGATAAAGGACATATCAATACAGCCAATCAAAAGACAGAACATAACACCGAAAGCCATAACGCCGAATTCCGGGAACTGCATTACGATACCTTTCCAGGTACCCAGCTGCCAGAAGGTTCCACCTTTTGTCACAGTGAAAAATAACATTACAACTACCATAAAGGCAAGCAGTATGGCTGTATATGGGTTTTTCTTAAAAAATTCTTTTACCTTCACTTTTTCAACCCTCCTTAACCGTTACGACGTTTTGCCTGAATAGCAGAAATCGTGATACCTACCAGGATGATGATACCGTTGAAGAGATTCTGCCATGCGGTATCGATACCGATCAGCAGCATACTGTTGGATACTACGGTGATCAGTCCCATGGCACACATGGTACCGAAAACTGTACCCTCACCACCGAAGATACTGGCACCACCAAGGATAACTGCCGGAATAATGGTCATTTCCTTACCAATCAGAGCCTTCGGAACAGCCTGGCTTGTCAGACATACACGAAGCATACCGGTGAAACCGGCAACCATACCAACAACAGCATACAGGATAAATTTGGTTCTCTTAACATTGTAACCGGCACGCTCAGCAGAAACTTCGTTACCACCAATAGCGTACAGTGCACGACCAAACATGGTCTTGTTCAAAATAAAGGATGTCAGGATACAGAAAGCAATCAGGAACAGAATCGTAACTGAGAGATCGTAGCTGACCTGACGGGTACCAACAGTTGTGGTGTACGTCATCAATTTGGCAGTTCCCAGACTCTTGAATCCATTTGGCAGCTTGGAGGTGATCTCTTTTAACTGTAACAGACCCATAGAAATACCGGTAAACAGTGTCTGTGTACCCAGAGTTACCAGCATGGTGTTCAGTTTAAAGTTGGCAATGATCAGACCATTGAACATACCAAGAATCAAGCCAATCAGCATGGCCAGTAAGAATCCGGCAATCGGATTGGACTGGCACCAGCCATTATTCAGACAAATAGTGGTCGCCAGTGAATATGACAGGGCAGCGATAGCCGGGAAAGAAAGATCGAAACCACCGGATATCATTACTACCAGACAGCCAAGTGCAAAGATACCGTCGGTAACCATGGCACGCAGGATGGTAAAGATTTTACCGGGCACCAGCAGCTGACCGCCGGAAATAACATGAATAACGATACACAAAGCGATCAGAACGATAAAGATATACAACTCTGTACGCTTTGTCAAACGTTTTAAAGCAGCTTTATCCATTACGCATTCCTCCTTAGCGAATAATCTCAAGAATGTTCTCTTCGGTAATATCCTCACCGGTCATCTCGCCTACCATGGATCCGTCCTTCATGACAAGAACACGGCTGCAGTTAACAACCACTTCGGAAAGGTCATCGGAGATAATGATAACGGCCAGACCTTCGTTGGCCAGATCATGTACCAGGGCATGGATATCCTGCTTGGCACCAACATCGACACCAACCGTAGGGCCGTTCAGGATCAGTACATCCAAATCATTACTCAGCCATTTGGAAAGAACGATCTTCTGCTGATTACCACCGGACAATGTGGAGGCAAATTTACGAACATCGTCTGTCTTAATGGCAAATTTCTCTTTCCAGATATTTGCATCATCAATGATATCCTGTTTCTTAATGATACCAAACCTGTTGGATAATCTCTTCAGTGAGGAAAGAGTAATATTGTCAGCGATCGGCTGCTGCAGACACAGGCCCTCTGTCAGACGGTCTTCCGGAACGTATCCGATTTTCATCTTCTGTGCAGCGATCGGGCTGGTAATATGAACTTCTTTGCCGTTCAGTATGATGGAGCCGCTCTCAACTTTTTCCAGACCAAACAGTGCCAGTGCAAGCTCTGTACGACCGGAACCCAGAAGACCGGTAACACCAAGGATCTCACCCTTTTTCAGATCAAAGGAAACGTTCTGACATTTCTTATTCTTTAAGGTCAGATTCTTAACTTCCAGTACCGGTTCCTTGCTGATATTCTTCGGGATGAAATAATCAGGTTCAAGGCGACGGCCGGTCAGATAATATGTATAGTCATCACGGTTCAGATCCGCTGTAGGACCGGAATAAACGTTCTGACCATTTCGCATGATGCAGACATCATCAGAGATCTCAAAGATCTCCTCTGTTTTATGGCTGATGAACATGATAGCGATACCGCTGTCACGCAGCTGACGGACTGTTTTGAACAGAGCGTCAACCTCTTTCTTGGTCAGAGCCGTAGTCGGCTCATCCATGATGATCAGCTTTGCATTAAAAAGAAGTGCACGACAGATGGCAACCAGCTGCTTGTCAGCAACGCTGAGCTCGCCCATTCTGGCGTTCAGATCAATATTATATCCAATTTTTGACAACGCTTCTTTGGCTGTCGCCTCCCAGCGTTTTTTGTTAACAAGTTTCGCTCCTGAGGTAATCTCAGAGTTGATCGCCAGATTCTCCATAACGGTCAGGTTCGGGAAAATAGACAGATCCTGATAAATTACCTGGATGCCCAGCTGAGTAGCCTCTGCCGGGGTAATCTTTGGAATTTCTTTTCCTTCAAATGTAACTGTACCTTCATCTCTGGTATATACACCGGAAATGATCTTAACTAATGTGGATTTACCACAGCCATTCTCACCGGCCAGACACATAACCTTACCCGGTCTGACTTTGAAATTTACATGATCCAGCGCGTGAACACCCGCAAAAGATTTGCAAATTCCAGACATTTCAAGTAAATACTCTGACATAGACACGCAAACTCCTTCTCTCTTGTTTTAACCTATACAGGCCAGCGAAATCATGAGCACTGCAGAGCCTCCCTTCACCCGCAGAGATTCTGTAATACGCATGATATATGAGGCAGAGAAGCAAGCTCCTCTGCCTCATTTCAGTCATTTAATCAAGGTTTGTGGTAATGGAAACTTTGAATTAAAGTCCAACTTCCAGCCAATAATCGATGTTGCTGCTGTCGATAGCGATCTGGCCGTCACCAACAACTACTTTACCGTTTACGGAGCAATCTGTGTAACCGTCAACTACCAGGTTTACATTGCTGCCGATCTCAGCGCCATTGAACATCTGAACTGCCAGTTCGCACATAGCTTTAGCAGTAATACCAGCATCCCACAGAGCTACAGAACCAAGAGTTCCGTCAGCGATGTAGTCAGCAACCTCAGACGGCATAGCTACGGAGATAGCGAATACCTGTCCGGTCAGACCCATTTCTTTGATGGCACGGGCTGCACCAGGAGCATCGAAGGAACCTGTACCCAGGATACCTTTCAGGTTCGGGTATTTCTCGATAGCTTCTTTTGTCTTGTTGTAAGCGATATCAGCATCGGAATCATCAGCGATACGCTCATTCAGATATGTCATGTTCGGGTAAGCTTCCTCAGCACGAGCGATAGCTGCGTCTGCCCAGTTGTTCTGGGATTCCATGGTCAGAGAACCAACCATTGTTACATACTCGCCTTCCTCGCCCATCTGAGCTGCCAGCTGATCCATCAGGAATGCACCAAGACCAGTCTCATCAAATGCTTCGATATCGTAATTGATATTGGTCATACCAGAAGCCTCTGTAGAGATAACAATGATGCCTTTGTCCATAGCTTCTTTACAGATAGCTTCACAAGCGTCCGGATCGTTCGGGGAGAACAGAAGAGCATCTACTTCGCCCTGGTTAACGATATCTGTCATAATCTGAACCTGAGCTGCGGCATCAACCTCTGCCGGTGCCTGATAGCTGATATCGCAACCGGTAGCGTCTTTCCACTCGTTAACACTAGCTTTTACGTGATCCCACCATGCCTGGCCTTCTACTTTACCAACGAAAGCGATACGCGGCATTTCGCCTGCAGGAGCTGCTGCAGATGCCTCAGCGGCGCTTTCTGCCGGTGCTTCGCTT
>JAEDOO010000130.1 GCA_016301965.1 Lachnospiraceae bacterium
AAAATTTGTCGCCACCTTTATTGGGGAAACCAATATTTTTGACGGATCCATTACGGAAAAAAGCAACGACATCCTGACGGTCATGATTGAAAACGGTATTGTCACAGCAAAAGGAAAGGATTTTTCCCTGGGAGAATTTGCCACCGTTTCCGTGCGTCCGGAAAAAATGAAATTTTCCACCGAACCGGTGGATGGTTTTACCATTCAGGCTGTGGTCAAGGATTACGTTTACGTAGGATCCGTGATCAAATGTATCGCCATTCTTCCCAATGGGAATGAGATCAAAATCGAACGTCTGGCCGGAGGCAGCCTCCCCGCACCCGGCGATATGATCTATCCCTACTGGGAAAAAGAGGACGCTGTACTGATCCATAATCAGGATCACGCAATCTTTCAAATGGTGGACAGCATCCCGCTGGCATAGGAGAACACACTATGAAAAAGAAATCAAATTATAACTGGAGAACAAACACTTTGCCTGCTCTGGTCATGGTGGGACCGGTCTCCGTTATCATGATCTTACTGGTAGCGGTGCCTCTGATCTATGTGGCAGTGATGAGTTTCTGTTCCATCGATGAATATTATAATGTGGTATTTCGTTTTAACATCCAGAATTACATTCGTCTGGCCAACGTAAATTATTTAAAGATCTACGCTCAGTCGTTTATCATTGCCCTGCTTACCACAGTTTTCTGCCTGCTGATTGCTTATCCGTTTTCCTACTTGATTGCCCGGACGAAAAGCAGCAAAAAGAAGCTTCTGTACATGTTGGTCATCATTCCCTTCTGGACCAACTCACTGATCCGCATCTACGGATGGAGAACCTTTCTTGGAACCAACGGCTGGCTGAATACGCTCCTTCAGTTTTTACATATAACAAAGGAGCCCGTAGATTTTTTGTTTAAACAGGGAACGACCGTTCTCGGCATGGTATATTGCCTGATCCCCTTTATGATACTTCCTCTGTACACGGCCATCGAAAAGCTGGACAGCAGTCTTCTGGAAGCCTCCTCAGATCTGGGAGCCAAAAGAGCCGCCACATTTTTTGAAGTAATCCTGCCTCTGACCTCCGGCGGTATTTTCTCCGGATGTATCATGGTATTTATTCCCTGTCTGGGCTACTTCTTTGTTTCCGACATCCTGGGCGGCGGAAATTCCGACGTGATCGGCAACCTGATCGAGCGTCAGTTCCAGAGCGGCAACAACTGGCCTCTGGGGGCAGCGCTTTCCATTATCCTGATTCTGATCACACTGATTCTGGTAAAGATCTATCAGGCTTTCGGCGGTGATATGGAATCTCTGGGCGTATAGGGAGGATAACCAATGAACAGACAGAAAAAAGCAAAACTCAGAAGCGGAGTCGGAAAAATCTTCTGCGCCATCGTCTATGTTTTTCTCTTTTTGCCGATTTCCGTAATCGTGGTCAATTCCTTTAACGCAACCACGACAAAGCCTTATCTCTCCTGGAAAGGCTTTACCTTTGACTGGTATATCCGGCTGTTTGACAACGATGCTCTGCTGCATTCCTTCGGGAATACCATTCTTTTAGCTGTCATCAGCACACTGCTGGCCACTGCCATCGGTACTCTCGGCGCTGTCGGCATGTACAAATACAAATTCCGTGGAAAAAACATCATTGATGGATTGCTGTATATTCCCGTTGTTATCCCTGAGATCGTCCTGGGTATTTCCCTTCTGACGCTTTTTGCCAAGGTCAGTATTCCCAGAGGCATGATCACACTGGTGCTGGCACATATGACTTTTTCCATTCCTTTTGTGATCTTTAATGTACGGGCACGGCTGTCCGGCTATGATATTTCCATAGAAGAAGCCAGCATGGATCTTGGAGCCAACCGGATCCAGACCTTCTTTCAGATCACCCTGCCGGTGCTGGCGCCGGGTATTGCGGGCGGTGCTCTTCTGGCCTTTACCCTGTCTATTGATGATGTGATCATCAGCTATTTTGTCAACGGCCAGACAAAAACCTATCCGCTAAAGGTTATGGAAAGCATCAAAAGCGGTGTGGCGCCGGATGTCAACGCACTGTCCACCCTGATTCTGATCGGCACCATTCTTCTGGTGGTCCTGACCCAGAGCGACATACTAAAAAAGCACAAAACAGCAAAATAAACAATACTATTGCGCTGTTTAAATTTAAAAGGAAAAGAGGAGACGTTATGAAAAAGAACATGATCTGTATGGCAATGGCTGCAGCTATGACAGCCGGTTTACTGACAGGATGCGGCGGAAGTACAGCTTCCGGCTCTACAGCTTCCGACGCGGGAGAGGTCAACGTATTTATCTGGACAGAATACCTTCCGGATTCCGTAGTAAAAGAATTCGAGGAAAAGACTGGCATTAAAGTCAACCTTTCCACCTACTCTTCCAACGAAGATCTGCTGGCCAAATTAAAATCCGAATCGGAAGGCACCTATGATGTGATCGTTCCCAGTGACTATATGGTGGAACAGCTGATCGGTCAGGATATGCTTGAGAAACTGGATAAAGAAAAACTGACAAATTTCGACAATCTGGGAGAAGCTTATCTGAATCCCTCCTACGACCCCGGCAACGAATATACCGTGGCATATCAGGGCGGTGTCGCTGCAATTGCGGTAAATACAGCTAAAGTAGATCTGGAGATCACCACTTATGATGATCTGTTCGCTCCTGAGCTTGCCAATTCTCTGGTCATGCTGGACGATTTTAGAGCCATCATCGGTATCACCGAAAGAAGTATGGGTTACAGCATGAACGAAACCGATCCCGATATCCTGTCCAAGGTACAGGACAAGCTGCTGACCCTGAAACCCAATATCAAACTGTATGATTCCGACAGCCCCAAATCTGCCATGATCTCCGGTGACTGTGTGGCAGGTGTAATGTGGAGCGCAGAGGTGGCTCTGGCCATGGAGGAAAATCCGGATATCCAGATTGTTTATCCCAAAGAAGGCGCTTACCTGTTCATGGATAACCTTGCTATCGCCAAAGGTGCAAAAAATTATGACAATGCCCTGAAGTTTATCGACTTTATTCTGGATGCAGAGGTTTCCACAGAGATCTCCGCGGAATTTCCGTATCTGAATCCCAATGCCGCCGCAGTAGAAGCCATGGGTGAGGAATACTCTGCTAATCCGGCAAAAAATCCTCCTGCCGATGTGTTCTCCGCCGGTGAATATAT
The DNA here is from genome assembly GCA_016301965.1 of Lachnospiraceae bacterium. Classification (GTDB taxonomy): domain Bacteria; phylum Bacillota; class Clostridia; order Lachnospirales; family Lachnospiraceae; genus UBA11957. The sequence continues at coordinate 3,182 of JAEDOO010000130.1, forward strand.
CAGCAATCTGGACGTGGACACCTTAGCCATTTACGATGAAATGTGGACAAAGCTGAAAGAGTGATCTTATGTAACTTTCAGTACCTTTACAGATACGATTTTATAGACAAAGAGCCTTCGGAGAAACTGATCCTCTCCGAAGACTTTTTGTCTGTTTACCCTTGTATCAAACTATTATTTAAAATACATGATAAAGTCTCACAAGATTTTTTAATATCTTTTAATCTTCTTGGACGGTGTCTTCTCAAACTCCGTCTCTCTGACCTTTAAGCGGTACACTCTCTTATGAGCCGGAGCCGTGCGATTATATGTATCGATTCTCTCCTGCAGAGCTGCCTGCAGATCCTCAATGCCTTTTTTTGCAGCATATTCCAGATCCGGGAAAATCTCCGCCTCAATCACACCTTCATTCTCTCTCACGAGAATCTCCTGCACCAGGCGATCCTCGCCCAGCTTATTCTCCAGTTCTTCAGGAGAAACATTCTCGCCATTTTTTGTGATGATCAGATTTTTCTTTCTGCCTGTCAGATATACAAAACCGTCTTCATCCACATAACCCAGATCACCGGTATGCAGCCAACCATCGGTCAGTGTTTCTGCCGTCTCTTTTTCCATCTGATAATATCCCATCATCACGCTGCTGCCTCGTACCCAGAGCTCTCCATCCACTACTTTAGCCTCACAGTTTGGCATAAGCTGTCCCACGGACTCTTTACGGATGTTCCAGCTCACCGAAGTACTGATGACCGGCGCGCATTCTGTCATGCCGTAGCCCTGAAGAATCGTGATGCCATAGCGTTCAAACAGATCGATCAGTGCCGGATTCAGATAAGCGCCACCGCTGCATATGGTATGGAACTGTTCACCGAAAACCTGCTGTTTTACCAGCTGAGGCGGCAGAGCTGCCGCATCCTCCAGCTTTTTCGCCATAGTCTCGATCATCAGCGGAACCATCAGGATCATCTCTGGCTTAAACAGCTGAATGTTTTTGGCCATTCGGATCAGGGAATCGTTGATGCAGATGATACTTCCCAGAGACAGCCCCTTTAGTACATCCATGGCCAAGCAGTAGGCATGATGGATCGGAAGCACAGAAAGGATCACGGTCCGCGCCGGGATCTTCATATCCAGACAGGTAGCGTTCTCTGCCAGATTTCTGTGTGTCAGCATAACACCCTTGCTTTTTCCCGTCGTACCGGACGTAAACATGATCGTACACAGACTATCCGGATCCGGCTGATATGTACAGCTTCCCTGATGTCCGGAAAGAAGCTGTGAGAAAGACAACGCAGTATCGTCACTCTCTGCTTTTTTCATTAAAATCAGATGCTTTACTCCGGGACAACGTTCTTTCAGCATCGCTGCCACATCCATACGGATCTCGTCCAGCACCACAGTGGTCACATCCGCCCGGCAGATCAGCTCGCACATCTCTTCCGCCGGAAGGGACACATCCAGGGGTACTGCCACACTGCCACAGTTAACTGTACCAAGATAGGCCACCAGCCAGGGATAGGAGGTCATACCGGTAACCGCCACATGCGCGCCCTGCTCTCCCAAATCCATCAACGCAAGAGAAAAACTCTCGCTATCCAGTTTCAGCTGTGCATAGCTTTTGGTCTCGATCTGATCTTTTCCTACTTTATAACGTACTGCGTCACCCTGTCCGAACTGTTCAGCCGACTGTACCAGGATCTCACGAATTGTACTGAATGTCATAGTTA
>JAEDOO010000014.1 GCA_016301965.1 Lachnospiraceae bacterium
GTCACAGCCTTAAGCACATAGCCGTCCTCGGCCAGGGTCTTGATATCCCGGGCCAGGGTGGCGCTGTCACAGCTGACGTAAACGACCCGTTTCGGGCGCATTTTCAGGATAGTATCCAGCACTGCCTGCTCGCAGCCTTTGCGGGGCGGATCCACGACGATGACATCGGCATAGATCTGATGTTTCTCGTACTGCTTCGGCAGCACATCCTCGGCTTTTCCCACAAAGAATTTCACATTATGTATGTCGTTTAACGCAGCATTCTTTTTTGCATCCTCGATAGCATCAGGAACGATCTCCACACCGTAAACTTTCTTGGCCTCCCGGGCCAGAAACAGGGAAATAGTGCCGATACCACAGTATACATCCCACACCGTCTCTTTGCCGGTGAGTCCCGCATACTCCAGAGCTTTCAGGTACAGCTTCTCTGTCTGCACGGGATTGACCTGATAGAAGGACAGCGGTGAGATGCAGAATTTCACATCACCAATCTGGTCTGTGATATAGCTTTCTCCCCGAATCGTGCGCACCTGCTCACCCAGAATCACATTGGTCTGATCCATATTGGTATTAAGCATGATACTGGTCATTCCCGGGATCTCCATCAGGCTGTCCGCCAGCGCATCTTCCTCAGGAATCTTTGTTCCGTTGACCACAAGACACACCATGATCTCATCGGTGGCAAATCCGCAGCGGATCAGCACATGGCGTACCAGCCCCGTGCCGGTGGCCTCATCGTAGGGTTCAATATCATAGGTTTCCATGTGAGCAATTACCTTGTCCAGGATCTTTGCATTGACCTCACGTCCCAACACACAGTCATTGTCCGGTACCGACACAATGGCATGGGTACGACCTGCATAGAATCCGGCCACAATCTTCCCGTCTTTTGCCCTGCCAATGGGAAACTGGGCTTTGTTGCGATAGCGCCACGGATCATCCATACCGATAATAGGTTCCATAGGGGGATTTTTTACACCACCGATGCGGACGAGATTGCTTTTCACCTTATCCGTCTTGAATTCCAGCTGTTTTTCGTAGGCGATCTCCTGGATCTGGCAGCCGCCGCATACCCGGGCTTTTTCACAGACCGCCGGCACTCTGTCTTTGGAAGGTGTCAGAATCTCCACCAGCCGGCCAAAAGCATACTGTTTTTTACATTTCATCAGCTTTGCCCGAATCACATCTCCCGGCAGGGCATCCTTGACAAATACCGTATATCCGTCCTGTGTATGTCCCACACCCTCGCCTTCGTTGCCAAGGGCATTTACCTCAACCTCTACTTCCTGATTTTTCTGATACTCTACCATGGCTTTCGCTCCTCTTCGCTTACAGGCTGGTTTTTCTGACGTTAGATTCAAACAGACGATTGTAGCCCAGCCAGCCGGTCTCATCGCCGGCATTGTCCAGTATTTCTTTCATGGTTTCCATTTTGGCATCGGTATTGTCCGCCAGATTCAGAGCCATTGCCTCTGCCAGCGCCGGTTTTTTCGGCGAACCATACTCATACTCTCCGTGATGAGCCAGGATACAGTGTTTCAATTCACTTTCCAGCTTTTTCGGAAATCCTTCGATCCGAATCGCCGCATCATGTACCATCTCGGCACCGATCATGATGTGGCCCAGAAGCTGACCGTCATCCGTATAATCGTTCATCGGGAAAGCAGATATCTCTCGCGTTTTACCAATATCATGCATAATCGCTGCCGTGATCAAAAGATCCCGGTTCAGCATACTGTAGGCTTTGACATAATACTCACAGAGTCTTGTTACACTTAATGTATGTTCCAGAAGTCCCCCCACAAAGCCGTGATGCACGCTCTTTGCAGCGGAGCTGAATTTGAATACCTTGGCAAATTTTTCATTGCCAAAATACATGTTCAGCATACGATTGAGGTACGGATTCTGCACAGAATTCACAAACCCCATAAGCTCTCTGTACATTTCCTCGATATTGTAAGCAGATACGGGCAGATAATCCGCCGGATCATATTCTCCCTCGTCTACCCGGCGCACACGCTTGATATTCAGCTGCAGTGCTCCGGCAAAGGTCACGATATCGCCCATGACCTCTACATAATCCAAATCGTCAAAATCATCGATCCCGTTTGAATTGGGATCCCAGATCTTTCCGTCAAGTACACCCGTTTTATCCTGCAGGATCACATTGTCGTAGGGTTTTCCGTTCTTGGTCATGGCTGACTGTCTGTGCTTGCACAGATAGATACAGGCGACTCTCTCCCCGTCTCTAAGATCTTTGATATATTTCATAGGCTTTCCCCTTTTCTCACTCTCTCCATTATAGCAATACATAAAAAATCTGCTTCCCTCATAATACAAAAACACCGGCTTTTCTGCAAGTAGAAAAGCCGGATGTCTCCTTCCAAATATGCTGTTTTACACAAAAATACGTGTTTGGTTTCATCAAAACCACCCTCTATAGGGTATTCATATGATTTCTTTATCGTCCACTGACCGTCACTTCGAAAGGTACTTCCACATACCCTTCTACGCTCTGACGCATAACATACAGCGTAATTTTATCGCCCGGTTTGTTCTGATTCAGCACACTGTGAAGGCTTTTAAGTGTACTGATCTGTGCGTCACCGATCTTAACGATCACATCCCCGGCCTGAATACCTGTCTCCATGGCAGGTGAATCATTGTCCACGCTGTCCACCCAGATACCTTTCGGAATGCCGGTTTTCCCAGACACGGTAGTGCTGATATCCTGGCCATTGACGCCAAGGTATACCATTTTTTCATTATTGCAGAGCTTTTCAATGGATTCCACCAGTTCCGAAAACGGCAGACAGGTCATCATTCCCAGCTCTCTGGTATCCAAAAGCTGCTGTGCCATAATACCGACAATGCCGCCGTCCATATCCACCAGAATACCGCTGCCGTCTTCACATGCCGGTATATCCGTATACAGAATATGATAAGCATTGTCTGTCACACTTTTCAGATTATCCACGGAAGTCACCATTCCGGCAGCCATGGCATCTGCGTAGCCCATGGGACTGCCAATGGCAAGCACAGCTTCTCCCTGCTTTGCCATCGTATGCCGTTTCATTTCTACCGGTGCGATAGTCTGTCTTGTAGATTTCGGCACATCATTCGCGTCTACCCGGATGACAGCCAGCCCTGTGGCGGTATCACTCTTGACAAATCGGGCTTCCGAAGTAGTTCCATCTACGAAAGTCACCATGATACGGTTGACATCTTTCACCACCCGATATTCTGTCAAAATATAGTAGGAACTATTCTGAAAAGCAACGATCAGGCCGCTCAGCTGTCCCTGATTTTCGTAAGTCTGGTTAAACCAGTCCTTATCTTCAGTTACCCCGATAACCATTGCCATGGATTTTCTTACAGTCTTTGCCACCTCAATAATATCCGCAGACAGCTTATCCAGATTTTCGGCTGTGGTTTTTTCTTCTTCCGGCTCCGGTGTCACAACAGAAGCAATCGTGTCTCCTTTCTCATCCGGCTGAGTTGAAGTCTGTACCTGGGAGCTTTCTCCCGCAAGTTCACTCTGTACAGCCTCGCTCTCTGCGATCTGACTGCTTTCTTCTGTTTTGCTCTGCCCCAGATCCTCTTCAGGCTGTCCTTTGTTCCCGCCCTGTGAACTGCTCATCCCCAGATCTACCTGCTGCGTATCTTTCGGATTGACTGCCCGATCCAGACGGGGATAGACAAACACCATAACCAGCAATACCACCAGACTGAAGATCAAAGCGGAAAAAGCCGCCGCACCTGCTCTTTTGAGCCATTTGATATAGGGTTTTTGTTTTTTTACCTGTTCTTTCAGGAAATCGTATTTGTCATTCATGTCGAAAGTATACCAGACACTTATGAACTTTTTATGAATGAATCACGAACTTTGCCTTTTCCATACCCTATTCTTACATGGTTATTTTCTTCAGCTCTCGTGAACATCCTTACCTTTTGCTCTTGCCAGCGTAAAGATAAACTCCGTGCCCACACCCTCCGTGCTGATCACATTAATATTCTGCTTATGCGTATTAATGATCTCTTTAACAATACTCAGACCCAGGCCAGTGCCGGTGCGGTCCTTACCCCTGGACAGATCCTGCTTGTAAAAACGGTTCCAGATCTTCGACAGATCCTTCTGCGGAATACCGCTGCCCTGATCCTTGACAGAGACAAACACAAGCTCGTTTTTCCGGGTAGTCTCAATCGTGATCATAGCATGCTTATCGCTGAATTTGATAGCATTATCGATCAGATTGTACATTACCTGCTGGATCTTCTCCATATCGGCAGAAACAAATTCCTTCGGTGAAGCCAGAAGCAGTTCAATGGAAATATGACGCTCCCGGCAGGTACCCTCAAAGGAGGCAGCCGTATTTTTGATCAGCTGGTTCAGATCAAAATCCTGGATATTCAGCATATAGGCCTTGGCATCGAGATCGTTCAGCTGCAGCATACCCTGTGTCAGCTTCGTCAGCCGGGAAGTTTCAAACAGGACGATATTCAGATAACGATCCTGCATTTCCCGGGGGATCGTGCCATCCAGGATAGCCTCTACGTAGCCCTTGATGGAAGTCAGCGGGGATCGAAAATCGTGGGATACGTTGGAAATAAAGTTTTTCTGAAACTGGTCATTTTGCCGCATTTCATCCGCCATATAGTTCAGAGTATTTGCCAGATACCCCATTTCATCGGCAGAATGGATCGGTATCTGATGTTCCAGATTACCGGCGGCAAATTCTTTCGCACCAGTAATGATCTTTTTCAGTGGGCGGTGAACGATCAGTAACAGCAGTACCAGAGGCAGGCAAAATAATATCAGCCCCGCGGCATAAAATTTTATGATCAGAGCCAGCATATTCTCCCGGTCTGCCAGGATATGACTGCGAGGTTCATGCAGAGATATATATCCACGGGTAGACATATTGATCGTGATGGGAACAGTGACATTCAGCTGATCCTCTGCATAATAACCAAAATAATCATCAATGGTGTAGTAGGTGTTCTTGGAAGCAGTGGGGTCAAAGCTGGTCAGTGCATCTTTTTTGGTGTCAGCAAGCGAAGTGGACGTGTCCAGCACCAGTTGTCCCTGACTGTCGATAATCATAATGTCCACCTGCTCTGTATCTGCCACGGCCTGCAGCATTTCATGTGCCGACTCGAGTTTTTCTGTGTCCTGATAAGAACGGATCGCCTTGGTGGAAGAAAGAGATACCGCAGAAGTATACAACCGGGAACTTTCACTGCCGATAATATAATTGTCCAGAATGCGGATACCTTCTGTGTTGAGAAGGACAAAGCCGGCGATCCCCAGAACGATATAGGTGATCACAAATTTCAGAGAGAGTGAAAGCTTCATTACCGTTTGACCTCGAATTTATAACCGATGCCCCATACCGTGGCGATGGACCAGGATTCATTATCCTTGATCTTCTCGCGCAGACGCTTGATATGCACATCTACAGTGCGGGTATCGCCGATGTATTCATAGCCCCAGATATGATCCAGAAGCTGCTCCCGGGTAAATACCTGGTTGGGTGAAGAGGCCAGGAAATACAAAAGCTCCAGCTCTTTTGGGGGCATATCCACGGTATGCCCTTTGTACATGACGGAATAATTAGTCTGATTGATGATCAGATCCGGGTATTCCACGTATTTCGTATTGGCATCCATGGCGGGTTTGCTGGGTTTAAACCGGCGAAGCACTGCCTTGACCCGGGCTACCAGCTCCTTGGAATCAAAGGGTTTGATCATGTAGTCATCGGCGCCAAGCTCCAGTCCCAGTACTTTATCAAAAATTTCGCCTTTGGCTGAAAGCATGATAATAGGCACATCGGAAGTATGACGGATCTCCCGGCATACCTGGTAGCCGTCGATGCCCGGCAGCATCAGATCCAGAAGGATCAGGTTGGGCTGCCAGGAAGAAAAAGCTTTCAGCGCAGATTCCCCATCGTTTTCAATGCGGGTGTCATAACACTCCTTCATCAGATACAGAGCGATCAGTTCCGCAATGTTGTTGTCATCGTCTACAATAAGAATTTTTGGTTTACTAGTCATATTCATTTCCTTATTTCAGTTTCTGTTTATTTCTTGAATTCCACAATAGTAACGCCGGCATCGCCTTCACCAAAGGCTGCCAGATGAAAATTATCTACGATCTTCAGACGGCGCAGATAATTGTGCACACCTTTTCTCAGGGCTCCGGTTCCTTTGCCATGCACGATGCGGACACTGGGTATATGGGCCAGGTAGGCATCGTCAAGATATTTATCCAATTCGGCGATGGCCTCATCCACGGTCTTGCCCAGCAGATTGATCTCAATACCCACAGAAGCAGATTTGGACATACGGATCTTACCCTGGCTGGTGCGGGACAGCTTTTCGGACTGGATGACCGGCTCGTCGATCAGGCGAAGATCCGAAATATTTACTTTGGATCGAATAATACCCATCTGAACGAAAAGATTTCCCTTCTGGTCAGGCAGAGAGCTCACGGTACCCTTGAGATTCATGCTGAGTACCTTGACCATATCGCCAAGGCGCAGCTTTTTCGGATCGGGAGCCTGACCCGGAGCGGGAGTAGTTCTCTGTGTACTCATGCCTTTTTCAGCTTTAGACATTTTCTTGCGAAGCTCGGCCCGTTTTTCCTCCATTTCACGGGTGGAAATGGCTTCTTTGCCGAACTTCTGGAAATCCTTCATAGTCTGATCCGCGTATTCCTTGGCCTCCCGGAGAATGATGTGAGCCTGTTCATTGGCTTCTCTCAGGATCCGTTCTTTCTGGGAATCCAGCTTATCCTGACGATTTTCCAGCTTTTCCTTGAGCTCAGCAGCTTCGCGGCGGTAGCTTTCCAGTTCCTGCTTTTCCTTTTCCATGGCGATTCGTTTGGCTTCCAGCTTAGAAATTACGTCCTCAAAGGATTCCGCTTCAGAACTGATCTGTTCTTTTGCTTTATCAATGATATAGTCCGGCAGACCAAGCTTGGAAGAGATGGCAAAGGCATTACTCTTGCCGGGGACGCCGATCAGCAGGCGGTAGGTAGGCTGCAAAGTCTCCACGCTGAATTCACAGCTGGCGTTTTCCACGCCCGGTGTGGACAGGGCATACACCTTGAGCTCACTGTAGTGTGTAGTTGCCATAGTGCGAATACCCTGTTCATGCAGATGAGACAGGATAGCGATAGCCAGTGCTGCGCCTTCAGTGGGATCCGTACCGGCACCCAGCTCATCAAACAGCACCAGAGAGTGACGATCCGCCTTCTCCAGAAAGGATACGATGTTGGTCATATGGGAAGAGAAGGTACTTAGTGACTGTTCAATACTCTGCTCATCACCGATATCGGCATAGACTTCATCAAAAACAGCCAGTTCACTGCGGTCCAGCGCCGGAATATGCAGACCGGACTGTCCCATCAGGGTAAAAAGCCCCACGGTCTTTAGCGAGACTGTCTTACCACCGGTATTGGGACCGGTGACGATCAGCAGATCAAAATCCCGGCCAAGTTCGATGTCAATGGGAACCACCCGATGCTTTTCGATCAGAGGATGACGGGCCTTGCGAAGACAGATCCGCCCTTCGGTATTAAAGATCGGTTCGGTGGCATTCTGTTTCATGGCCAGTGCGGCACGGGCAAAGATAAAGTCCAGTTCACCCATGACGGTAAGATCCGTCAGGATCTCCTCAAGATGCTGGGCAGTCTCGTTGGACAAACGGGCCAAGATCGCCTCGATCTCTGCCTGCTCCTTGAGTTCCAGTTCCCTGAGTTCATTATTCAGTTTAACTACCGCCGAGGGTTCCACAAAGAGAGTAGAGCCGGTGGCAGACTGGTCATGGATCATGCCGGGCACCTGACCTTTATATTCTGCTTTGACAGGGACACAGTAACGGCCGTTTCGCATGGTGACCACGGCATCCTGCAGGTACGTGCGGAGTCCGGAATTGACCAGGCCGTTCAGGCTGCTGTGTACCTTTTCGTTGGTCTGCTTCATCTGGCGGCGAATATCCTTAAGTGTCGGGGATGCATCATCGCTGATCTCTTCTTCCGAAAGGATGCAGCGGTCGATCTCGGCGGACAAAAGAGTCAGGGGCTCTAATTGGTCAAAATAGCCGTCCAGAGAATCCGTTTGATCATCTGATGGATCGTGACGGCCAAAAGCCTTGACTCTGGCGGTATTTTCCAGAAGCTTTCGTACGCGCAGAAGTTCACCGGCTCCGAGAACACTGCCAATCTCCAGTCGCTTCAGCGAGGCCCGGATATCCGATACTCCCGAAAAAGAAAGATTCCCTTTTCTAAACAGCCGGGAAAGGGCATCACCGGTCTCCTTCTGCCAGAGCTGTATCTGGGAAATGTCCGATGAAGGGCGCAGATTTTTACAATGCTGTTTACCCAGAGAACTGCCGGCAAGCTCAATCAGCTGTTCCTGGATTTTATCAAATTCCAGTGTATGGATTGCTTTTTTGTTCATGTATTTCCTCCAACAGAGATGTTTCCTGTGTTTATTATAATACTTTTGGTATTTTTCAAAATATCCCGAAAAAATTTCAATGGTTACACTTATGCATTATTATACAAGAAAGCATTGGTATTTTCCAGACACATTTGTTCGTGATGCAGCCTTATGCACATCTGTACAGAAACCAACGTTATGTTCCCTTGCTATCTTCTATCTTGACAAATTGGTTTATTCATAGTAAACTATCAGCAAATGGTTTACCGTGGATAAACCGAGAGGAGGGCCATCATTGAAGAGTGTTGAATTAGGAGAAGTTCAGGCTGCTTTTGCGGATATTATCTGGGAACATGAACCTGTAGGCTCAGGTGAACTTGTTAAGATCTGTGAGCGGGAACTGGGATGGAAAAAGCCTACAACCTATACTGTTCTGCGGAAATTATGCGAAAAAGGACTGTTCAAGAATGAGAATGGCATCGTTTCTTCTGTAATTTCCCGCAATGAGTTTAATGCTTCAAAGAGTGAGAAGTTTGTGGAAGATACTTTTGCCGGCTCTCTTCCTGCATTCATTGCGGCTTTTATCTCCCGAAAAAAAATAAGTGCAAAGGAAGCGGATGAAATTCAAAAGATGATCGATGAATATAAGGAGGGCTGAGTATGTATGCTATGTTTGAAATACTGCTGAATATGAGCCTAACGGCAAGCGTTCTTGCGATTATCGTTATACTGTTTCGCATCGTATTGAAGAAACTTCCGAGAAAATATGTCTGTATTCTGTGGGCATTTGTGGCCTTGCGCTTAGTCTGGCCATTTTGTATATCCAGTTCTTTATCCGCCTATAATCTATTGGATACCGGAATGGATATGACAGGACAGGTAAATTATTTTCATTACAATGAGAAAAAAGAAAAACCAGAGCTTATGTTTGATCTTCCGGTGTTGGTCAAAGATGATATGTCACCCAATAGTATGACAATCGCAACACATACTTCGGATCTATATCTGCCAACAGTCCTATATATCTGGATGTTTGGGCTCGCTGTTATGCTGGTGTACGCAGGCATCAGCTACCTGAATTTAAAAAAGCAAACACAAGCAGCTGTTTTGTGTAAAGAAAAAATATATGTCTGTGAAGATATTCCATCACCCTGCATTCTCGGAGTTATTCAGCCCCGTATTTATCTTCCCAGCGGCCTGGATGAAAGTACTAAGAAGAATGTCATTGCGCATGAGCAGGCACATCTTAAACGGCATGATCAATGGTGGAAACCTTTGGGGTACATTCTTCTTTGTATACACTGGTTTAACCCTGTTTTGTGGTTGGCCTACATTCTCTTTTGCCGGGATATTGAGGCAGCCTGTGATGAGAAGGTAGTGAACGGCATGGATAGAGAACGCATTGCTGAATACGCGGCTGCAATGCTTTCCTGTGCTGTACAACACCGATGGATACTAACATGTCCATTAGCCTTTGGTGAGACCGATGTTAAAGGAAGAGTTAAAAATGTCCTGAAATATAAGAAACCTACTTTTCGGATCATTTTCATCGCAATGACTGTATGTGTTGGTATTGCCGTGTGTTTTTTGACGAATCCCCAAAAAGAACTTTCGATAAAGAAACTTTTAGACAATGGTTATAGAGTTACGGCAGCCAATGGTCAGGATGAAGTTTTGAAAATGATATTGAGCAACGACGAAAGGAGCTCTTTTTTTCAGCTGGATGCTTGTCTGAGTGATGAACAACAGAAACAATCTATTGAGCTCGATCCCTTTAAGGAAAATTACGATCAGGAGCTCCAAAGTTTCCTTTTAAGTCTAGAACAGATAGAGATAAGGGACATTAGTGATCTGATACCTGCACAGGATGATTTAGATGTATATGCGGGCAAAACTATTGGTGAGCTTACAGAAAATGGTTTTGAATGGGCAGGCTGGGAAGGCAGCGATCATAGATGTTCCTTTATTTACTCGAATACTGTCTATGAATGCAGAGTAACAGTAGAAGATGCTGCAGACATAAAGGATCCAGAGCTTCTGCAAGAGGACGAAATCAGTGCTATGATTATTGAGTCGGTTACATTTAAGGATCTTTCATGGAATGTAATCGGATAAACGTCGTCTCACGTTCTTTCTATTTCCAGTTGTATTTTGTCAATTCTCCTGAAGTCCTCATCCCTTCGAAATCGTGCTGGCGCAGGGCTTCGTAGAGGATGACGGCTACAGAGTTGCCAAGATTCAGGCAGCGGGTGTCGCCTACCATGGGAATGCGAATGGCATCTTCCTGGTGTTCCAGAAGGATTTCCTCGGGGATGCCGCCGCTTTCTTTTCCAAACATGATATAACAACCGTCTTCGTAGGATACCTCGGTGTGCATCTTCTGCGCTTTTGAGGAAGCCATATAGATGTGGGCTCCGGGATTTTTCTGCAGAAAATCGTTGAAATCATCGTAGCGGGTCACATCCAGATACTGCCAGTAATCCATTCCGGCTCGCTTTAACTGCTTTTCTGTAAGCTGAAAGCCCAAGGGCTCGATCAGATGCAGTCGGGTATCTGTAGCCACACAGGTACGCCCTATATTTCCGGTGTTTGCCGGAATCTCCGGCTCAAATAATACAATATTAAACTTTGCCATCAGCCCATCACCTTGTACAGTTCATCACTCTGGGGTCTGTCCAGATACCGTACATCCTCACCATTTCTTAAAATTCTGTCGTTTCCGTCCGTGGCCCTTCCCACTACCGCCGCATGAATTCCTGCCTGCTTTAAAGCTCTTACCAGGCCATGCCCATCATCTGTGGCGATCATCATAGATCCACTGGACATGATCTGATAAGGATTTAAGCCAAAATATTCACAGACTTCCACCGTTTCCTGTCGAATGGGAATTGCTTTCAGATCTGCATCAAGGCCTACACCGGAGCCCTCCGCCATCTCCCAGAGTGCACCAAAAACGCCGCCTTCTGTAATATCATGCATGGCACTTACACCAAACTTGCGGGCAATACGAGCATCCTGAATCACAGACAGGTACTGTGAAAACTCCTGGGCAGTATACACCAGCTCCGGATTAAAATGATGTAAAAGTTCTTCTTCTTTTTCTTTGGCAAGAATTGCTGTGCCTTCCAGGCCGATCCATTTGGTTACGACAATATCCTGTCCCGGCTTCACCTGCATGGTCAAAAGCAAATCTTTTCTTTTTGTTTTTCCAACACCGGTGACGGTAAGCAGAGGCTGACGGACCACATTCGTTATCTCCGTATGGCCGCCCATGATTTCCATATTCAATTCTTTACAGGTTCTCTCTGCATCCTGCATCATTTTTCGGATCTCAGGTTCTTCTACATTCTCCGGCAAAAGCACAGTCAAAAGTACACCTACCGGCTCTGCTCCGGAAGCCGCCAGATCGTTGGCCGTAATATAAATACCGTGACTGCCGATATCCTTTACGGTACCGGTAATCGGATCAGAAGACATAACAAAAACTTCATCCTCTGCAAGGGCCATCACTGCGCAGTCCTGCCCCACTGCAGGGCCTACCAGAACCTCTTCTCTTCTGTGTTTTGCCTGTTTTAATACGGAGCGGACAAGCACCTGCTCCGGTAATTTTCCAATTTTCATACCTACTCCTCAATCCCTGCCTATGGGATCTGATGACATCCTCTGCTATTTTCCAATAGATGCCAGCACTTTTTTCACTTCACTGATATCATTAGTAGCGGCCGCCTGCGCCAGTGCTGAAGCTACTGCAGAAGTAGCGCCTTTGGTGCCTACTTCAATAATGCCGTCTGACTTGGCATAATGGCTGCTGTTGACCTTTTCACGGCTGACTTCTTTGCCGTCTTCCTTAACAATTTTATATAGTTCGGCAGAACAGCCCTTATGAGCTGTCTGCGCACGGTTTATGACACCAAGATTCAATGCGGAACTCGTCTTGATCTTTGTTTCCGCGTCCTCGGTACTCAGCGTAACGCTCTCATACTCCACCGTACGGTTTGACGGACGATACTCAGAGCCATACACTCTGGCCACCAGTGTTCCGTTATATGCCACCATATAAATATAAACCGGGTTTTCCGTATTGTTTTTAAACTTAAAATCTTTTCCGCTGCTCTCCGCAATGGCCGCATCCATAGACGGCTTTACATAATTCACGATCATCGAATGATTCTTTCGCTCCGTCACTTCCAGCTCTGCCCTGAGCACTGCCAGATACAGCGTTGTAGACACCTGACAGATGCCTCCGCCAAAGGTTTCGGTGGTTGTACCGTTGGCATAGGAGCCGGCAAGCGCATAGCCATTCTCTTCTGTGAAAGGTGTGATCGTATCCAGCGTAGAAAAAGTCTCGCCCGGATACAGTACCGTACCATTGATGAGCTGTGCGGCTGTAGAAATATTGGTAGAACGGGCCTTGCTGGACTTAGAGTAATCCGTGTCTGCTTTACCCAGAATATCGGTGATCGTATCCAGCTCTTCTTTTTTGTGCTTTGGCTCTGTCACATCATAGGCCAGTGTGATCGTGCCTGCACCGCCGTCCCAGGTATCACAAAGATATTTTCGGATAGCTTCCACGGACTCATCCACCTTAAGGGTACAACCATTCTTCCCGTCTGTTACCTGCAGACTTTTTCCGTCCATCATAAGCGTTGGTTCCTCTGGATCCTTATTGCACTCCGGTACACATCTCTCTTCCAGAAAGCTTTTTGCTGTGGCATCTGCTATGCCATACTCTAAATCAAAGGCATAGCTTCCTTTTTCCAGCTGTTTTCTGACTTTAAAACGCTGCACCGCATTGCCTTGCTTTCCAAGGCCCAGTGCCTGATCAACTACCTGTGTATTTTCCCAGTACAGGCCCACATCTCCGGCAGTTGCGGGAATCTGCGTATCACCAATGTCCAGCATCATCAGATAGCTTTTTTCTGAATCCACAAACTGCGCTACCGCTTCTTTTGCCTCTTTGACCGACATCTCTGACACATCTACCGGACCAATATATATACCGGAAAGTATCGTATCTGTCCCCGAAGTCTTCTCTGTAACAGCATCATCCTGTGCCGTTCCCGGACTCTGAGCTTCCTGCCCGCTTTCTGCCACAGATTGCTGCGGCATCTCAAGTGCCGATGCCGATACCCCATGTCCCATACAGAAAACTCCGGCAGCCATGACACATAATGCCAGAAGAACGCTCTTTTTTCTGTCTGTTTTCATTGTCCTTTTACTCCCAATATTAAACAAGATACTGAAGCACCATCGGAATGATCATCGCTGCTACCAATACTGCAGCAATCACACCGGCAATGATTCTTCTGGTTTTTTCTTTTTTCTTCATCTTATTCCTCCCGGAAAGCTCTGTGAAGCTTTTGATCTGTTCCAATGTTCACAGATTACTTTACTCTGTCATATTCATATCAGCGTATAATTTTCCCATACTGCAGAATGATTCCGTCAATAAGGCGGGAAGCCTCACTTTTTGTCAGGCTCTCCATCTGCATATCGCATTTTATTTTATGATATTTCAGCAGATCATTCAAGTAGCCTTTTTGCGCATTTGTGATCGCCGCCTGCTTTTTTGCCTTGTACTGTAACTGTACGGGAACAAAAAGTTCAGGTTCATTCTCTTTAAACTGCTCTTTCATCTTTTCATACAATATCGCCGTTACGTAGGCATCCTCATCTGCCCGGTGCGCTCTTTGCTGCGGTATATGATAATAAGAACAAAGTTCTCCCAGTTTACGGCTTGGCAGCTCTGCCAGAACCTTACGGCTGATTTTTAATGTATCCATTCCCATCCGTTCAAAGGTAATCTTCTGATTTACGGCCGCATGCTTCAAAAAGGCATAATCAAACATCAGATTGTGCCCCAGAAGAGGCAGTTCCCCGGCAAATTCTATAAACTCCCGAATCACAGTATCGATCATCGGCTGCCCCTGTACCATGCTGTCAGTGATTCCCGTAAGCTGTGTGATCCGTTCCGGTATCTTCATCCCCGGATCCACCATCCGGTGAAATTTCTGAACAAACCCGCCATTCTCTACTTTCCAGGCACCCACCTCCAGTATACGGTCTGTTTTTGGCGCCAGACCTGTGGTCTCCAGGTCCACCACTATATATTCCTTCATCTTTATATATCCTGTCTCGTTTCGTATCTGCTTTCTTCTATAATCTGCCACCGCGCACTGTGACTTAATGGATCCCTTGATTCATAGGAAAACAGCACCATAGTCTCTTTTTCAAAAATATGGGTAAACACTTCCAGATGGGTCATCTTCGCCAGCTGTCTGGCATCTCTGCCCACAAGTGCTGAAAGATATTTCCGATTTTCTTCCTCCTGCCGGTAAAACTCCCGAAAAGCAGCCTTCCAGTCAGAAAGATCCCTCGCCCAGGATGGACGCGTCTTCATATTTTCCCGAAGATACAGGTCAAATACCATCCATTCCCTGCATTTTTCCTGTTCTTCTTCCCCTGTATATTCTGCCATAAATTCCTGCAGAATCTCATAACGGCGAATCCTCGTATGTGCCACCGAAAAATATCCATTTTCTTCATAAAAGCATCCGAGACTGTCAAAAAAGGAAAACGCATCCGAGAATCTCTCCATGCAGACGGGAAGGGTATGTGTAAACTGTGCAGAATTATAATACACTTCCACCATCTCTTCCACCCGTTTGAGGCGAAGTACATCATCATACGAAAGCCATCGGGTAAACAATACTTCATATGGCTCTTTTTCCCGGTAAACGCAGTCATAGGTTTTCGCTCTCTGGTACATAAAAGAGCCCTTCAGGACTTTTAAAAATCCCAGCTGCAGCTGATCCGGCTGCAGCGCAAATACATCATTAAAAGACCGACGGAAACTTTCCAAATCCTCAAAAGGAAGACCCGCAATCAAATCTAAATGCTGATGCACATTGTGCCCCTGCTTTATCCGCTGAACAATCGCACTCACCTGTGAAAAGTCCATCTTCCGGTGGATTTCTGTTATCGTATCCCGGTTGGTAGACTGCACACCAATCTCCAGCTGGATCAATCCGGGACGCATGGCGGCGATCAGCTCCAGTTCTTCCTCGTCCAGAAGATCCGCAGCCACCTCAAAGTGAAAATTTGTCACGCCATTATCATGTTCCAGTAAATACCTCCATATGGCCTTCGCATGATCATGAAGACAGTTAAAGGTTCGATCCACAAACTTTACCTGCGGCACACGGTGATCCAGGAAAAACTGCAGTTCCCGAAATACCAGAGAAAGATCCCTGAAACGCAGCTTCTTATCTATCGAAGACAGACAATAACTGCAGGAAAACGGACACCCCCGGCTGGATTCATAGTAAATGATTCTGTGTGCAAACTCGTTGAGCTCACTATACGGAAACGGTACCTCAGAAAGCGCCATCACCGGACGGTCTTCATTTACGATAATCTTATCATCTTTTGACCGCCAGGTAATACCTTTAAGACCATACAGCGTCTGACCTTCCCGGATTCGGCCAAGAAGTTCGGTAAACGTAATTTCGCCCTCTCCCCGCATAACGCCGCTGGCCCAGGAATTATCCCCCAAAAAACGCTCTGCATCATAGGACACCTCAGGGCCGCCTACCCATATAGAAAGCTCAGGAAGCAGTTTATGGAGCTCTGCCCCGATCTCCCGTACGACAGAAATATTCCAGATATAGCAGGATAACGCCAGAACATCCGGTTTTTCCAGATACAGATCCCTAAGGATCTCTTCCGGATTCTGATTGATCGTATATTCCTTAAGTGCAACCCTTTCTCCTCTGGTCTGTGCATAGGCCTTAAGGCAGTAGACTGCCAGATTGGAATGGATATATTTGGCATTCACCGCCGCCAGAACTGCTTTCATGATATCTCCTTACATCAGGGCCCCCATACCATCACCATCAGCCCTGTTTCTCTGCTAATATTCTCATGCTTCTTTCAGGAAAGCCGCATAGCCTTTTTTGGCCTCGTAAATATCTGCCTTGCTGGCAATTTCCTGGGGTGCGTGCATATTCAAAAGCGCTACACCGCTGTCAATGACATCCATACCGTAAAGGGCAGAAATATAGGCAATGGTTCCGCCTCCGCCAATATCTACCTTACCCAGCTCCGCTGTCTGAAAAGCCACATCATTATCATCAAAAATCCGGCGAATTTTTGCCACATATTCTGCGTTGGCATCATTGGAACCGGATTTACCGCGGGAGCCGGTATATTTGTTCAACACCAGACCACGGCCAAAATAGGCAGCATTCTTTTTCTCAAAAAATCCGGCATACCCCGGATCAAAAGCCGCACTGACATCACTAGAGAGCATCACACTGTTTCTGAGGCAGCGGCGCACCATCAGCTCGCTGTATACGCCCATACAGTTCATAACCTCAGCCACCGTATTTTCAAAGAAAGCAGACTGCATACCCGTAGCGCCTACACTCCCAATTTCCTCCTTATCCACAAGGAGACAGCAAAGGGTCTTCTCCTGAGTCTCAGCCTCCAGCATAGCAGCCAGAGAAGTATAGGCACAGACACGGTCATCATGCCCATACGCCAGGATCATGCTGCGGTCCAGACCACAGTCCCTCGCTTTGTTGGCCGGAACGATCTCGATCTCTGCGGAAAGGAAATCTTCCTCCTCGATATCATACTCCTTCTTTAACAGGTCCAGTACATAAGCACTGACAGCGTTTTTGATTTCTTCTCCGTCTTCTCCGGTCAGCGGCCGGCTGCCCACCAGCACATCCAGGTTTTCACCTTCAACCACTTCTGTCGCCTTTTTCTCCATCTGTTTCCCTGCCAGATGAATCAGAAGATCACTGATACACAATACCGGATCATCCTCTTTTTCACCGATAGCCAGTTCAATCACAGAACCATCTTTTTTTGCCACTACACCGTGCAGCGCCAACGGAATCGTCACCCACTGATACTTTTTGATACCGCCGTAGTAATGGGTATCGAGAAGCGCCATTTCTGTATCCTCATACAGCGGATTCTGCTTCAGATCCAACCGCGGAGAATCAATATGTGCTCCAAGAATGCGAAGCCCCTGCTCCATACTGCCGCTTCCGATATGAAAAAGCGCAATGCTCTTTTTCATGTTGACGGCATAGACCTTATCCCCGGCCTTCAGACCATCTCCGGCAGCAATCACTTCTTCGAGATCTCTGTAGCCCGCTGCTTTTGCCAGTTCGACGGCCGCACAGACGCACTCTCTCTCTGTTTTTCCATGATCCAGAAATTCTCTGTATTTCCGGGCCAGTACTTCCAGCTCAGTAAGCTGCTGCTCACTGTAACTTTTCCATGCATTCTTTCTTTCCATAAGATATCACCTTTCCAATGCCAAACTTTAAAAAAAGGGCTGCCGCAGACTGCGACAGCCCCATCGCAACCATTCGTTACGATGTATCATAAGCTTAAATTTTTCAATCGTCAAGCTCTGCGGCGGACTTACCTTTTTCCACTACAGAGTAGGCAATATTTTCGGCATGATCACCGATACGCTCCAGACCAATGAGAAGATCCGTAAAGATCAGACCGGCTTCAATAGAGCAGCGTCCCATGGACATACGACGCACATGACCTTCCTGGTATTCAATCTGCTTGTTGTCGATCATATTTTCCAGATAATCGATTTCTTCCAGTAAGGAGGCATCCTCTGTGGTAAACATCTTGATAGCCGCACCGTAAATATCTGTTACGTAAGCATAGATATCGATCATCTCATCACGAGCTTCTTCGGTAAACCGGATACGGCTGTCCCGTTTCTTCTCGGCAGCCTCCAGAATATTTACCGCATGATCACCGATTCTCTCGATATCGATAACCACATGGAACAGGCCACCGATACGGGCCGCATCTGCCAGCGGCAGCTGGTACTTATTGGTATCCACCAGGAACTCCGTAATGGCATGGCTCAGATAATCGACATAACTCTCCCTCTTACGAATCAGCTCACTGCTTTCCATTTCATCGTAAAGCAAAGCATCTCTGGCCGCTTCCAGATTCTCCTGTACCATATTGGCCATACGCTCGATCTCTTCTACGGTATCGATCAGCGCTGTGGATTCCACGAATTTTTTGTTTCTGCCGATGTAGAGAAGCTTCTTCTCGTCCAGACTGTCTGCCTCTGTCTTTCCTTCCGGAATCAGCTTTCGAACCAGCATCAGCAGCTGATTGCTTACCGGAAGCAGAATCAGACACTGGAAGACTTTAAAGATCGTATCCGCATTGGCAACGAAACGCTTGTAATTGTCGGCACCATTAATGGCAGCAATTCCTCCGATGATCTGCTCTTTGGCAAAGATCATGATGATGGAAATGACCACCATACCTACAACGTTAAACAGTACATGAACCAGGGCAGTTCTTTTGGCATCCTTATTGGCATTCATGGCTGCCATAACAGCTGGTGTACAGGAACCGATATTGGCACCCAGAATAAAATAGATACATGCGCCCAGGCCTACCAGACCGGAGTCAGCCAGAAGCACGAGCACACTGACCGTAACAGAAGAGCTCTGCACGATCACGGTCAGAATAAATCCAACCAAAATAGCGATGATGGGATTCTCCAGACACGCAAACACACTCATGATTGTCGGGAAATCCTGCAGACTTCCCAGAGCGCCTGTCATGAAGTTGATACCCAGAAACAGGGCACCGAAACCGAAGATGACCTCCGCGACTTTACGCAGGAACGGTTTCTTTCCGAACATGATGATCGCCGCGCCGATAAAGATAATAAACGGAGCCACGGCTGTCAGTTTTAAAGATACCAGCTGTGAGGTGATCGTGGTACCGATATTGGCACCGAACGTGATGCCGATAGACTTTTCCAGCGTCATGATACCGGCATTGACGAAACTTACCTCCATAACTGTTGTCGCGCCCGACGACTGAATCACCGCCGTAAACAGCGCGCCAAACAATACGGCTGTGATCTTATTCTTGGTTACAGAATTAAGAATACCTCTCAGCTTTTCTCCGGCAGCCTTCTGCAGGCTCTCGCTCATGAACTTCATACCAAATAAGAACAGAGCAAGACCGCTGAGCAGTTCTGTGATCATAGCATACATAGCAAACTTCTCCTTAGTTCTTTTATGAACCCCCTACTGTATATAATAAGTAAAATCTGTCTGTATGTCATGTATAATTTTTGTAAAATTAAATGCAATTCAAACAAAAAACTTTGTGAATATTTGTGAGTTTTTTTCTGTTTCGAATCATTTTCATGGTTTTTACAGAATTTTTACAGGAATTCTTGTTATTTTTGTTGATTTACTTCGTCTGCTGTTTTTCCTGTTCGTACCACTTCAGGATGGAACCCAGGTTTTTCTCGTTGACCTTGTCCCCTCCCTTTTTCAGGAGCATCAGCATCTCTTCTTCCTCGGCTGTACGGTTTTTCTTTTTTTCCAGCCGGGGCAGCTGCAGTTTCACCATGCAGCGCATCATAAAACGATTCATGCCCGTGAGTTTATCCATATCAAAACCACCCTGGAGATAAAATACCGGTACCTGCAGACGATAAGTTCTCTGCACACCGGCGGCCTGAGCACTGCCTTGTGCTCCCATGCCCACAGCGCAAACTGCCGCCAGGGAGTATTCCTTTGCTGCCTTGTCGATACCCATGAGACGTCCTGCCTTAAGCCAGCCCATGTAGATTACCGGTGAACCCTTGGCAATCTTGCCCGGAACTTTTCCCAGTTCAAAAGCTTCCAGTCCGGTCTTTAAGGCCAGCAGCTGGGCATATTTTCTAGTGAAACCGGTATTTGAAGTGTAGATAATAGCTTTAATATTCATTTGTACTTCCTCTTCTTTCTACTGCAAAAACTTAACCTTCTAAAAGAAAAACCCTTGAAAAATCAAGGGTTTTCATAAGCGGGGTACGGGAGTCGAACCCGCCTCCGAGCCTTGGGAAGGCCCTGTACTACCGATGTACTAACCCCGCAGGGTATATAAAGTCAGAATAACAAAAAAGCGCGAGACGGGATTCGAACCCGCGACCCTCGCCTTGGCAAGGCGATACTCCACCACTGAGCCACTCGCGCATAAAAAGCAGGTGATGAGAATCGAACTCACGTTCTCAGCTTGGAAGGCTGATGTTCTACCATTGAACCACACCTGCAATATTCTGTTTTTTGAGACAATCGATATTATAGCAGAGACACTCTGGTGTGTCAACAACATCTTTCAAAAAAATTACCGGAAAATTTTTGGCAAAATCAGCTTCTTTCCAAAATCAACTGCCCATTAAAATACAACCTGGTTTCTGCCATGCTTCTTCCCGTAATAGAGTTTATCATCCGCCTGTTTTACGAGGACATCAAGGGGCGAGCGATAATCGTACTCTTCAACGCCAAAAGTCATGGTGACATGATACACCTGATCGTTATATACAATCGGAAGTTTGGAAACCGCTACTTTGATTTCGTTCATCAGTTCACTTGCCTCATCCAGATTCATTTCCGGCAGGAAAAAGAAAAATTCTTCTCCACCCCAACGACACACATGCCCCAGGCCAAGGGTTTTTTCCACAAACAGGACCGCAAGACTTTTCAGTACCTGATCTCCACAGTTGTGCCCATAGGTATCATTTACCTGTTTGAACAAATCAATATCTCCCATGGCAATGCAGAAAGCATGATCTGGATTTGCAGCAATGTGATTGCTGACGATCTCCGTCATTTTGCGTCGGTTATACAGTGTGGTCAGCGGATCGGTCGCCGCCTGCTGGCTGAGTTCCATATTATACAGCATAAGATGCTTTTCTGCCTGCTGGATATTTGTACTGAAAATAATACAGATAATGGCAATATTCAAAAAAATAGCAAACGTATTTAGAATCTGGAAAAACATGCTCTGTTCCGGCGTCAGAACAATAACAGCGCCGTACATCTGGCTGTAAAAAAACAGACCTATCCTGATCAAAAACAATACGACAACAAATATAATTTTTGCCGCAATACTTTCGTATAACGAAAAAAACGAGATGAGCATCAGAGGAACCATAAAATTAACGCCGCCGCAGTTCCATCCATAGGTATAGATAAAATAAGCCATCCACCCTATAGAAATCAGAGCATAAACCAGCGTTGACCACCGGATATGCATGTGGTCCAGGAAAAATATGGACAGTCCGGCAGCCGCCAGCCAGGGAATCACATAGAGAAACTTCTCACCGTGTCCAAACATAACAATACTGACACTATACACAATAAAGAATGCGATAAATATTATATATGACCATTTTAATGATGTCTTATAATACTTTGGACAGGCTTCATTGCTGAAGCGCGGTTGTGAGTTCTCCATCATATCTGTTCTCCCATTTCGGTTTATTCGTCAAAAAATCGCCAAACTATTACGTATAATTTACCACTTTTTCTCACATACAACAACAATTTATCTTATTTTTTTAACTATAATTACCAAAAAGGCATCTTTACAAAATCATTTTTTCTGTAAAGATGCCTTTTTTAAATAGCTTAGCCCTCAAAACGCAGAGCATCAATGGGCAGCATGGCGGCAGCCTTATTGGCCGGATACATGCCGAAGATCATCCCGATAGCCAGTGAGAAAATGATGGATACCATCACCACAGTACCGTTCAGGCCAAAGGATACCCCGCCAGCCACATTGACGATAAACAAAATGATCCAGGAAAACAGAATACCGATAACGCAGCCGATCAGGCTGATGGTCAGGGCCTCCACCAGAAACTGCAGCATAATGGTGCCGCGCCCCGCGCCGATGGCCTTGCGGATACCGATCTCTCTTGTTCTCTCCGTTACGGATACCAGCATAATGTTCATAATGCCTATACCGCCTACCAAAAGAGATATGGCCGCTATACCGCCCAGAAGCAGACTCAGCGTACCGGTGACAGAGCTTAATGCATCCATGATTTCTGACCGGTTTGTAATGGTAAAGGCATCTTCGTCCTCGTTGAACCTCGCCATCATCAGTGCTTTCAGTGCCGCCTCCGCAGCCTCCATACTATTTTCATCCGCTGCTGCTGCATAAAACGAAGTCACTTCTGTGCCTACATTATTTGAAGCACGGATGGCCGTTGTATAGGGAATATACGCCATCATCTGATCCCCCGCCAGGGAAGTCAGAGACGAACTGTTTTCCTCATCCAGCACACCGATGATCGTAAATGTCATACCGTTTAAATGTATCTTTTCCCCCACGCAGGAGGTATAACCCACCAGATCTTCTGCCAGTGTTTCATTAACCACCGCCACATAGTTCACATTATCTACATCTGTAGACTTGAGGAACCGTCCATACTTGAGCGCCAGCCCCTGGATCTCGCTGTAAGCCGCAGTGGTACCCGTAACCATGACAGAATCGCTCTCTCCGCCATATTTTCCTGTCAGATTCAGCGTTGCTCCCGGCGCTGTCAGGGCAATCTCATTCTCGTCCATCAGTGCATTGACATCTTCAAGCTTCATGGGTTTTCCTTTGTTGTCAGAAATACTCACCGTCAGAAGATTGCTGCCCAGGCTGTTGATCTCATCTGTCACTGAGGTAGTCGCTCCGCTGACCAGCGACACCAGCACCACCAGCGAAATCACACCGATGATGATGCCCAGCATGGTCAGAAAGGAACGCATTTTATTGGAAGCGATAGACTTCCATGCCATCTTTACCGACTGAAAAAGCATTTAGTCCACCTCCTTCACACGGCCGTCCAGAATCTGGATCCTGCGGGATGCCTGCGCCGCAACTTCCCTGTCATGAGTAATCAGGACGATGGTATTTCCCTGACTGTGCAGCTCATGAAAAATGCGCATAATCTCTGCTCCCGTATGGGAATCCAGGTTTCCTGTGGGCTCATCCGCCAGAAACAAAGACGGTCTGGTCACCAGCGCCCGGGCAATAGCCACACGCTGCTGCTGCCCGCCGGAGAGCTGTACAGGACGGTGCTTTGCCCGCTTCCAGAGATCCACTTTTTCCAGAGCTTCTCTGACTCTTTCCTGCCGTTCTTCCCGCTTCACTCCCTGATAAATCAGGGGAAGCTCCACATTTTCTTCCGCTGTCAGCTTGCCGATCAGGTTGAAGCTCTGGAAGATAAATCCGATTTTCCGGTTGCGGATCGCGGCCAGTTCTTTTTCTTTATAGTCTTCGATCGCCAATCCATCCAGCAGATATT
>JAEDOO010000131.1 GCA_016301965.1 Lachnospiraceae bacterium
GATGTGCAGCAGGCCCGGTTTGTGGCGGATCTGGTCATTGTGTATCTGCATGCCGGCACCGAATACGAGGAACAGCCGGATGAGGAACAGAAGGAACTGTTAGCTATGCTTTTGGACGAAGGAGTGGACATCACTATCTGCTCCCACCCCCATGTGCTGCAGGGGTTTGAGACACTGCAAAACGACGCGGGAAAACAGATGCTGGTATATTATTCCCTCGGCAACTTTATGTCTTCTCAGAAATCCCCCCAGTGTCTTTTAGGAGGAATGGCAGATATAAAAATAACGAAAAATCAGCAGACCGGGGAATTAAGCATAAAGGACAGCCAGCTGATCCCTCTGGTGACCCATTATAATTATGAAGAGAATATCTATACGGTATATCGCCTGGATCGATATACAGAGGAGCTCGCCGCCAGCCACAGTGTGCATGAGGAAAGTGACGAGGAATTTACCCTGAGCAGTCTTAAGGCCATGGCCGAAAAGGCCATACATGCCAGCTATGCTATAGAGTAGAAGGAGGTAACGTTTATGAAGTATCGTATCAGCGGAAAAAAACTGGAGATTACAGAAGGACTGAGAAATGCCGTGATCGAGAGCCTGAACCGGCTGGACAAGTATTTTCAGGAGGATGTTCAGGTGGATGTCACCATGCGGGTGGAAAAAAGCCGGCAGATCATTGAGGTTACGATACCCGTAAAGGGCTCTGTCATCCGTACAGAACAGTCCAGCTCCAACATGTATGTTTCCATTGACCTGGCTGAGGAGGTACTGGAGCGCCAGCTCAAGAAGCATCGCAAAAAAATCATTGACCAGTATCAGAGCAGCATGTTCCAGAGCGAATTTCTGGAGGAAGAAGGTGAGGAGGACGAAATCCGGATCACCAGAAGCAAACGCTTTGATGTAAAACCCATGTATCCCGAGGATGCCTGCCTGGATATGGAGATGACGGGACATCAGTTCTTTGCCTTCGTCAACGCCCAGTCCGGGGAGATCAATGTAGTGTATAAGAGAGCAGACGGCACTTATGGTCTGCTGGAACCGGATTTCTGATTGATAATAAGAGGGGGCTGTCGCAAACAGCCCCCGGTTTTTTTGCCCCTTTTTTGAATTCACAGAATAAACACCGTATGTTCACAGGATGATCTGCCTTTCAACACATTTTCCGTATAGCCTTATACAATGATTAAACATGTGCGGCCGAAAAGACTTGCCGCGCAGATAAAGGAGGAATTCAGCGTGATAGAGATCAGCCATCTGGTCAAGGAATACGGCGGTCACAGAGCCGTAGATGACCTTTCCCTTACCATAGAACCGGGAAGAATATATGGTTTTCTGGGACCGAACGGCGCAGGAAAGTCCACGACAATGAATATTTTGACGGGATACATCGGAGCTACGTCCGGTACAGTCACGATTAATGGGCATGACATCTTTAAAGAACCGGAGGCGGCCAGAAAATGTATCGGTTATCTGCCGGAGATCCCGCCGGTATATGAGGATATGACGGTGTGGGAATATCTTTTGTTTGCGGCAGAGCTCAAAAAAGTAGAGAAGAATAAACGCATACAGTACGTGGAAGAAGCTATGGAGCTGACCCATATTACGGAAATGGAGAATCGTCTGATCCGCAACCTGTCAAAAGGTTACCGGCAGCGTGTGGGGCTGGCACAGGCCGTACTGAGTTATCCCGAAATCATTATTCTGGATGAGCCGACGGTAGGCCTTGATCCCAAGCAGATTATTGAGATCCGGGATCTGATTCGGCGTCTGGGAGAGAAGCATACGGTTATCCTAAGCTCCCATATTCTGTCGGAGGTGAAAGAGATCTGCGACTATATTTTTATCATTTCCCAGGGGAAACTGGTGGCTTCGGATACCACGGAAAATCTGCTGCATCAGGTACAGGGGGCACAGAAGATCGAGCTTCTTACGGATGAGAGCAGTGATGCTTTCTTAAGCATACTCTATGAGGTTCCCGGAGTCGCAGACGTCAGGGTGACGGACTGTGAGGATATGACCAGCCGTATTCTCGTGAGTGCCAATGACGGACTGGATATTCGTAAAGATGTATTTAAGAAAATAGCCGGTTCAGGACTGTCTGTTCTGGAAATGCACAGCTCTGGCCGTACGCTGGAGGATATCTTCCTCGAATTGACAGAAAACAAAGAGGAGAAGGGGGAGATCGTATTATGACCGCAATTTTAAAACGTGAATTTCGCGCCTACTTTCAGAACATCACAGGCTGGCTGTACGTTGCTGTGGTGATGGCCGTATTCAGTCTGTATTATGTGGCCAATAACCTGAATTACGGGGCACCTCAGGTGTATTATTCCATCAGCGGTGTGGCCTTTATCTTCCTGATCCCGGTAGCGGTACTGACCATGCGGTCTCTTTCGGAGGACAGAAGGACCAAAACGGATCAGCTGATCCTTACGGCACCGGTGTCTGTCGGAAAAATCGTCTGGGCCAAGTTTCTGGCCATGGTGCTGATCCATGGCATCGTGATCGCAGGGATGACGGTCATGACGTTGCTTCTGGATACACTGGGGGATGCGCCTACGAAGCAGAACCTGATCGCCGTGTTCGGGTTTGCCCTTTACGGCATGACCTGTATCGCGGTGGGATTGTTTATTTCTTCGCTGACAGAGAGCCAGATCATTTCTGCAGTACTAACTTTTGGCGCCCTGTTCGTGGGCTATATGATGTCCGGTATCACACAGCTTATCTCGTCTTCCGGAAATCTGGTGACGAAGATTCTGAGCTGTTATGATCTGAGAACACCGCTGGATTCCTTTTTTGACGGATGTTTTTCCGTCAGTGGCGTGGTGTATTATCTGTCGGTAAGTCTGTTGTTTGTCTTTCTCACCACGCAGTCCATTCAGAAACGCCGCTGGCAGATGACGAAAAATAAGCTTTCCGCAGGGGTATTCAGTACGGGCTTTATTGCGGTGGGGATCGCAGCAACGGTAGTGATCAATCTGATCGTTTCCGAATTGCCCTCCTCCCTTACTTCCATCGATCTGACGTCTTCGAAGCTGTATTCTCTGACACAGGAGACAAAGGACTATCTGAAAACACTGGATAAAGACATTACCATCTATGTGATTGCCGGCAAGGACAGTGTGGATTCTACGGTTTCTGAAACTCTGAAGCGGTACGAGGATGGATCTGAGCATATCACAGTGGAGTATAAGGATCCGGCACAATCACCTACCTTTTATCAGCAGTTTACCGACAGCTCTGTATCCGCAGGCAGTCTGATTGTGAACTGTGGAACACAGTCCCGGGTGATCGATTACAACGATCTGTTTGAGAGTGATTTTGACTATACGACATATTCCAGTACGGTAACAGGCTATGACGGTGAGGGACAGATCACCAGTGCGCTGCAGTACGTGACCAGCGACAGTATGCCAAAGATCTATCAGATACAGGGGCATGGAGAGACCACTCTCAGCGGCAATTTCTCTAAGGCCATCGAGAAAGCCAATCTTTCTTCGGAAACACTGAATCTGATGGATGCTGACGCGGTGCCGGAGGATGCCCAGTGTCTGATCATAAACGCGCCCACCTCGGATTTTTCGGAGGATGACGCGGATAAAGTGATTACGTATCTGAACAATGGAGGAAATCTTCTGGTCACGACGAACAGTGAAGTGACAGAAAATTTGAATAATTTTGAAAGTATTCTTTCCGCATATGGCATAAGCCGGCAGAAGGGCATGATCGCGGAGAGTGAAACTTCTATGTATTATCAGAATCCCTTCTACCTTCTTCCGGATGTGGCCGGCAGTGTGTTTACTTCGGGAACCAGTGGAGCGTATATCTTTGCGCCCTACGCAGAAGGCCTGACGGTACCGGAGGATACGGATGAGATGACATACATCGCGCTTCTTACCACTTCGGACAGTGCCGTACTGAAGGTGGATGTACAGAATGCAACATCTTATGCGTATGAGGATGGGGATACAAAGGGCAGCTTTACTCTGGGAGTTGCCGCGCAGAAGACCATCGATGAGGAAACTGTGTCTACTATGGTGGTCTATTCCTCTGCGGTCATGTTTACAGACAGTGCAGATCAGATGGTCAGCGGGAATAACTCCACGCTGTTTGCTTCCACGCTGGGGCAGCTGACAGAAACGGACGATGACGCAGCTGTATCTGTGGTGATTCCGATGAAGGAATACAATGTATCTTTGCTGACCGTTCCCGCGTCTTCACAGATCATGCTGAGCATCAGCTTTGTTCTGCTGGTGCCGCTGGTGCTGGTGGTGGCAGGTGTGCTGATCTGGATAAAGAGGAGGAAACAGTAAATGACAAATGCGCAGAAAAAACAGGCGATCGGTATTCTGGTAACACTGCTGGTGCTGGTGGCCGCTTTTGTGGGATTGAAATTTTACAATAAAAATGCGAATGAGAAAACACAGCAGGAAGAGGAGGATGCCAAAATCTATGTGACATCGGCAGAAGTTCAGGAGATTACTTCTTTCAGCTGGCTTCAGGAGGGGCAGACGCTGACGCTGACAAAGGATGGCGACGCATGGAGCTGTAAGGAGCATCCGGAGTATGTGATCGATGCGGATAAAGTGGAAACGCTTCTGCAGAATATCTCTCCACTGGAAGCGCAGCAGATCGTCGAAGACCCTGACACAGATGAGGCATACGGGTTTGAACCGCCGACAAATATGATTACGTATACGGCCGGTGACGACACGGTCACTCTGACTATCGGTATGGAGAATGAGATCACGGGAGGGTATTATCTAAAGTCCTCTGCGGATGAGATTCTTTATCTGGTGGATTCGTCTCTGGTGAGTGCGTTTAATATTGATGCTTCGGAGCTGGAGAAGGAGGAGATTTCGGAAAGCTCGGAAAC
>JAEDOO010000132.1 GCA_016301965.1 Lachnospiraceae bacterium
GCCGGAATGGATCTCTTCACTTTATCTGTATCTATACAGTAGGCCATGCGGAAATATCCCGGGCAGCCAAAGCTGTCGGCGGGTACGAGAATCAGATCATATTTTTTTGCTTTCATGCAGAAAGCGTTGGCATCCTCTTCCAGTGCTTTCGGGAAGATGTAGAAGGTTCCGCCGGGTTTCACTACAGTGAAGCCCATTTCCTTCAGCGCATCGTACAGAAGATTCATATTTGTCTCATATACGGACAGATCGCTGGTCTCATCGATCACTCTGGCTACCGCCAGCTGTGATGTGGATGTCGGGCAGTTATGACCGATACCACGGCTGATCTGCCCCATGATCACTGCCAGAATATCTGCGTCGGTACATCTGGGATTTACAGCCACATAACCGATACGCTCTCCCGGCAGGGAAAGGCTCTTGGAAAAGGAATAACAGGACAAGGTATTGTCGTAATACTTGCTGGGATACGGAGAATCCGCACCCTCAAATACGATCTCACGATACGGTTCGTCCGAGATCAGGAAAATGTCATGGCCATATTCTCTCTGTTTTGCTTCCAGAATGTCAGCCAGCTTTTTGATAGTTTCTGTACTGTATACAATACCGGAGGGGTTGTTCGGTGTGTTGATCAGAACAGCCATGGTCTTTTCATTCAATGTTTCCTCAAAAGCCGTAAAATTGATCTGGAAGGTCTCTGTATCCGCAGGAACAACTTTCATCACAGCGCCGGTTCTGCCGATATATTCCCGATATTCCGGGAAAAACGGTGCAAACACGATGATCTCATCTCCCGGCTCGGTCACCAGACGAAAAGCATGAGCCAGCGCTCCGGCAGCACCGATGGCCATGAAGATATGTTTCGTTTCATAATCCATGCCAAAACGGCGGTTCAAACTCTCTGCTACCGTCTTTCTGACTTCTTCGATACCCAGAGACGGGCTGTAGCCATGAATAGCCATGGGATTTTCGTTTGTATACATGTCGATCACAGTATCTGTATAGTCCTGTGTACAGGGTACGCTGGGATTGCCCAGGCTGTAATCAAATACATTCTCGTACCCTATCTCTTTTCCCCTGGCTGTAGCGTATTCACTCAGCTCGCGGATTACGGATTTACCCTGCAGCATTTTTTTGTAGCTTTCGTTGATCATTGTACTTATCCTCTTTTCATGATATTTCTATTTTTCCTGTAACTACTGGTATATCACCACACTGCTTTTAGTAAAAGTAATGTATCTGTTCGGTACCAAATGATTCGGCCTGTTCTGAACAGTTACTAAACTACTATTCTTTCATCATATTCGTACATGATATGATATCAGATTTACAAATAAACAAACAGAATATTCTCATAATTCAATCCATGTGACTATTAGAAAGTATATTCTGTTTACACTATTCTCAGATCTCTTATCTGCATTTACCATTGATTCACGATATGTTCCGGTCTCTCACCGGCTTCGATCCTGGCAATGTTGTCCCACAGCATCTTATATCCCCTCTTAAAAGATGATGCGGTGATGCCTCCCACATGGGGGCTGAAGATCAGTTTATCTTCCACTTCTTTCTCTGCCTGAAGAATCGCATTGTCTGCGCGCACCGGTTCATCGGCCACACAATCCAGTCCGGCACCGGCCAGCTTTCCACTGCGAATGGCTGAAAGCAGCGCTTCGCTGTCCACCAGCTCGCCTCTGGCAGTATTTACCAGATACGCACCGTCTTTCATTTTGGCGAAGAATGCACTGTTTGCTGTATTTGCCGTCTCCGGTGTTACCGGCAGATGCAGACTCACAATATCGCTGATTGCCAAAAGCTCATCCAGTGGCAAATAGTCCGCTGTCTCTATGCCTTTCTTTGCTCCTGAAGGGCAATAATACACATTTTTTGCTCCAAAGACGTCTGCCATTCTTGCTGTAGCCTGGGCGATATCGCCAAAACCTACGTATCCGATGGTACAGTCTGCCAGCTCCTTCAGATCTCCCGCCAGCATATGATTTTCCTTCACTTCGATCTGTCTTCCTTCCCGGACAGCCCGGTCTCCTGTCACAGAGCCCCGCAGTAAACTGAGCATCAGAAAAACAGCCTGCTCCGCCACAGCAGTGGCATTCATCCCTTTGCAGTTGCAGACATACACCTGCTTTTTCCGGGCTGCATCAACATCTACACCCTGGTATCCCACTCCTTCAGAATGTATCATCTTAAGATTCGGCATTTCTTCGATCACCGCAGCAGATACGCTTCCCATCGCATCCACAATAATGATCTCAGCATCTCTTCCCGCCGCCAGAATCACATCGTCCGGTGAATTATTCGGCACATAGGAAAAGGAATGTCTCGCATATACTGCGGGATCGGCGTTTTTCTGTAAACGCCCCTCTTTTCCGATGACTAAGATTTTCATGTCTCTATCCTCCATGCGTTTCCTTTTCATACCGATCATGCCATAAGCTTTAATTTTACCGCAATTTTCACCAGATAACTTCCCCCTGGGAATCTTCTGAGAAGCGTCTTTGACGGTTTTGCGATCATCAGGTATGCCACACCGTAAACCATCACAGCCACCAGAATAGCTGGAACCAGACAGATCACATTGGAATCAATCACCATATGCAGACCATAATATACCGCCACTGCTGCCACCCCCATCAATACGGAAGCCAACAGCGGTTTTCCGAACATCCCCCGGATATCCATATGATATTCCAAAAGCTTTGTCACACTGCGCCCGTTCAGAATACACATGGACAACGAATAGGCAATAGTAGCAAACAGTACACTGTAAATACCAAGTTCTGTAAATTTGGCCAGTACTGCCAGCACAGCCACATTGATCACCAGTGAGAGACAGGCGTGACGCACCGGTATGGACGGCTTACCGATTCCCTGCAGTACACCATTCGTGATGGTGGACAGAGAGTAAAAGATCACAGACACCGAACCGATCATCAGAAGCTTTCCTGCCATAGCTGTGGTGGTTGGAAACAACAGATGCATGATGGGATCTGCCAGAACACCCATACCTACGGCTGCCGGAATACACAAAAACATGGTCATCTGAATGGCCTCATTGATCTTATGTCTGGCCTCCCCCACATTTCCTGTGGCAAAATTGCCGGAAATAGAAGGCAGCACAGCTGTGGATGCCGCATTGGCCAGAGCAATGGGAATATTGATCATGACCATATACTGTCCGGAAAAAATACCGTACTGAATATTAATATCGTCTGCTGCCCAGCCATTGGACATCATTATGGGGGCAAAGAAGGACTGGTCAAGATACGAGCTTAAATTATAGATACATGTACTGAAAATTACGGGGGTCACCATCAGAAGGATCGTCCGAAAGATCTCCTTATAAGAATCTTCCACGCCGGAAACGTCCGATACCACACGTTTCTGAATGGTTTTTCGATTCACCGCAAAGACAAACAGCATAAAGAGCACACCCGCCAGCACACCGGCACCTGTACCCAGTGTACCACCGGCCGCACCGTAGATGGCTGCCTCTGTCTCTGTATCGGCAAACCACTCAATAAACAGCCAGGCTGCACCCACACTGACAACAGCATTGACCAGCTGCTCAATGATCTGGCTGATGGACGTAGGTGTCATGGTTCCATGTGCCTGAAAATATCCGCGCAGAACACCGAGAATAGCGCACAAAAAAATCGTCGGGGCCAACACTTTTAATGCCAGCAAAGCATTTTCACCGCCGGCAGGCAACAGAAACCGACCGCCAAACCATGCCGCCAGAGCCGCGATCCCTCCTACAATACAGGCATAAATCAAAGCTCCCTTGAACAGTTTATTCGCATTTCTGTACTGTTTCAGTGCGATCCTCTCTGCCATCAGCTTGGAGATAGCCATAGGAATACTATAGGAAGATACCAACAGCAATATGCTGTACACCGTGTAGGCATAACCATAATAACCGTTCCCCAGATCCCCGATGATCTCCCGCATGGGACTGCGGTACAAAAGTCCGATCACACGTACGATAAGACCGGCGACCATCAGAATAGATGCCTGCTTTACAAAACTGTTTCCTTTCTTTTCTGTCATAAAACGTTACATTCCTTTTATATATTTTCGATCTGCCAGTCTATAGGTTCAAGACCGTGGCTGATCAGATACTGATTGGTCTTACTGAATGGCCGGCTGCCAAAAAATCCCCGATACGCAGACAGCGGACTGGGATGGGGAGCCTCCAGAATCAGATGTTTTTCCGGATGCAGATAAACTTTTTTGCTCTGCGCCGGTTTTCCCCACAGAATAAAGACCATAGGACGATCCTGCTCTGCCAGAATACGGATGGCCGCATCGGTAAACTCTTCCCAGCCGATACCACGGTGCGAATTCGCCTGATGAGCCCGCACAGTCAGCACCGTATTCAAAAGCATAACGCCCTGTCTGGCCCATTTTTCCAGATAGCCATTATTGGGGATATAGCATCCCTCATCCGTTTCCAGTTCTTTGTAAATATTTACCAGGGACGGCGGGATCTCTACATCCGGCTTAACAGAAAAGCACAAACCATGGGCCTGACCATCACCGTGATAGGGATCCTGCCCCAGGATCACTACTTTTACCTGATCCAGCGGGGTAAAATGGAAAGCATTAAAAATATCGTCCGGATCCGGAAACACCTGATGGGTACTGTATTCTTCCTGTACCTTCTGAAACAGGGTACGGTAATACGGTTTCCTAAATTCACTTTGCAGGGCATCTGCCCATGCTCCTGTAATCGGCGGCATACTTTACCTCCCGTATCTTTAGTTCAATCCTGTCTTTACGGTCATGCCCGCCGTGAACCCGGCTTGTCCCGAACAGGATTCTTTCGTTTTTACTTA
>JAEDOO010000015.1 GCA_016301965.1 Lachnospiraceae bacterium
TACATAGCTAGAGGCCGCCAACGCAAACTGCAGCAGCCCCTGTTCGTGTAAATATATGCTTTTTTAATTCGTCTCAGATTATTATTACATGTTTTCCATAGTAGAGCGAATGGCCTGGATGAAATCTTTACTGTTGAGTACCTGCACGTTTTCCAAGGCTGTAATCAGCGCAAGGTCTTTTGTCATTTTACCATCAGCAATAGTATCCAGAGTAGCTTTCTCCAGCTTATCAGCAAAAGCGGAAAGCTCCGGAATCTGATCCAGTTCTCCTCTCTTTCTCAAAGCACCTGTCCACGCAAAAATCGTCGCAACAGAGTTGGTGGATGTTTCTTCACCTTTCAGGTGTTTATAATAATGTCTCTGTACTGTACCGTGGGCTGCCTCATACTCATAATAGCCGTGAGGAGATACCAGCACGGAAGTCATCATGGCCAGTGAACCGAAAGCGGAGGATACCATGTCGCTCATGACATCGCCGTCGTAGTTCTTGCAGGCCCAGATAAAGCCGCCCTCAGCTTTCATGACACGGGCAACAGCGTCATCGATCAGTGTATAGAAATAGGTGATGCCAGCCTCGGCAAATTTAGCTTTATATTCTTTTTCAAAGATCTCGGCAAAAATATCCTTAAATGTATGGTCGTATTTCTTGGAAATCGTATCTTTGGTAGCGAACCACAGATCCTGATGGGTATCCAGAGCGTATTCAAAGCAGCTTCTGGCAAAGCTTTCGATAGAGTCGTTCAGATTGTGCATACCCTGAGCAATGCCGGCACCTTTATATTCGTGTACAAGAGCTCTGGTCTCTGTGCCGTCTTCGGCAGTGTACACCAGTTCTACCTTACCGGGGCCCGGAATGATCATCTCTGTATTTTTGTACACGTCACCGTAGGCATGTCTTGCGAGAGTAATGGGCTTTTTCCAGTTCTTCACGCAGGGTTCGATACCCTTGACAATGATCGGAGCTCTGAATACTGTGCCATCCAGCATGGCACGGATCGTGCCGTTGGGGCTCTTCCACATCTCCTTAAGATTATATTCCGTCATGCGGGCTGCGTTAGGTGTGATAGTCGCGCATTTCACAGCAACACCGTATTTTTTGGTAGCATTTGCAGCATCAATGGTTACCTGATCATCGGTCTCATTTCGATGTTCCAGGCCGAGGTCATAGTATTCTGTCTTCAGGTCGATAAACGGAAGCAGAAGCTCGTCTTTGATCATCTGCCACAGGATGCGGGTCATCTCATCGCCGTCCATTTCAACCAGCGGTGTCTTCATTTGGATCTTTTCCATAATAGCTCCTCCATTGCATAAATATACGTTCTTTATACTATCCTATTTTTTCCGTTTTTGCAAGTCAGAGATAATTTTCCTTCGTTTTTTATGCAAAAAGTCCTTTTAAAATGGATTCAAAAGGACTTTTCTGCAAATTTGCTTATTTGAAATTGTCAACTGCTGCTCTTTCAATAGCCAGTCCACGGCGATAACTGCGTAGGAATTTCTCGTAGGATTCCACATCCTCCGGAATCGGATCCACACAGCTTCCTTTAGCACCCGCAAATACATGGGCATTCAGGTACTGATCCAGTGTCTGCTCTGCGGTATTGTTTACCAGATAAGCTGCCAGAATGGCAATACCCCAGGCTCCGCCTTCACCGGCCGTTTCCATAACCGCCACAGGTGTATTCAGCGCCGCTGCCAGAATTCTCTGCCCGACACCTTCTGTCTTAAAGAAGCCGCCGTGACCAAGCACACGGTCTACTTTCATACCTTCATCCTTCATAAGGATATCCATACCTGTTTTTAAAGCTCCCAATGCAGTATACAGATGAACTTTCATGAAATTAGCCAGAGTGAAATCTGCATCCGGTTTACGTACAAACAACGGACGACCCTCTTCCAGATTGGTCACGTGCTCACCGGAGAGATAATTGTAGGCCAGAAGTCCGCCGCAGTCATCGTCACCTTTCAGCGCTTCTTTAAACAATTTTTCATAGATCTCTCCCATATCCGGTGTACATCCAAACAGTTTTCCAAAGGAAGCGAACAGATTTACCCAGCCATTCAGGTCTGAGGTACAGTTATTGCAGTGTGCCATTGCCACCGGATCACCTGCAGGTGTAGTCACCATATCAAGCTCTGTATACACATGGGAAAGCTCTTTTTCCAGAACCAGCATACCGAAAATGGATGTACCGGCGGATACGTTTCCGGTGCGTACGGCCACGCTGTTGGTAGCCACCATACCTGTACCTGCGTCACCCTCCGGCGGACAAAGAGGAATACCGGCTTTAAGATCTCCGGCCGGATCCAGAAGCGCAGCGCCCTCTTTTGTCAGTGTACCTGCATCTTCTCCCGCCAGAAGGATTTTCGGCAGAAGATCATTCAGTTTCCAGGTAAATCCCTGATCTTTTACCAGTTCATCAAACTGGGCCTGCATTCTTTTATTGTAATCCTTTGTGGCAGGATCCACCGGCATCATGCCGACAGCATCACCGATACCCAATACTTTTTCTCCGGTCAGTTTCCAGTGAACGTAGCCGGACAACGTAGTCATAAACGCAATATCCCGCACATGTTTCTCATTGTTTAAGATTGCCTGATACAGATGGGCAATGCTCCAGCGCTGGGGAATATTGTATTGGAACAGCTCTGTCAGCTTGCCGGCGGCTTTTCCTGTGATGGTATTTCTCCAGGTTCTGAACTCTGCCAGCTGGCGATCGTCCTTATCAAACACCAGATAACCGTGCATCATGGCGGAAAATCCCATCGCTTTAAATTCCTTTAAGGTAACGCCATACGTCTTTTTGACCTGCTCTTTCAGATCTGCGTAACAGGCCTGCAGACCGGTCCAGACCAGATCCAGACTATAAGTCCAGACACCGTCTTTTAACTGATTTTCCCAGCCAAAACCGCCCTGGGCAATGGGATGATGTTCTTCATCAATAAGAACTGCCTTAATTCGTGTAGAACCAAGCTCAATACCGAGAATGGCTCTTCCCTCTTCTATGCACTGTCTGGTTTTCGTCATATCCTGTGTCATTTTTTCCTCCTTCTGCATGGCATACTTCAACCATGCACCTGTACTAATAGTATCAATCCTGAAACATTTTCGCAAGTCAAAGAGAAGGATTTTTGTTACTGTTTACTGACTTTCCAGTGAACAGTAACGGATTTTTATGCAGATACAACTGCGGTTCCAGACGTCCCCAGCCCTGTATATTCCTGTCCAGATGAAGATCTGTACAACAGGAGTGCATAAAAAATTTTATTTCCCGATGTGTCAGACTGGGATACCGGGACAAAAGTCTGGCTGTCAGCCCTGAGACTGCCGCACTGGACATAGATGTACCGCTTTTTTTGCAATACCAACCGCACTTTTCCACCGCTGCGGCACAGGATACTATATTTTTTCCCGGGAATACGATATCCGGTTTACAGACACACTCTGCCGTAGGGCCACGGCCGGAGTAGATTCGTGTTTTAGACAGCATATCGCTGGCTCCGACGGTGATCACTTTCTTGCTGCTGCCGGGCGCTGTGATCGATCCCCGCCATGGTCCCATATTGCCGGCTGCTGCAATGACGATCAGGCCCAGCTCTACCATTCTGTCCACCATGGCCAGCACTTCTTCCTGATTTCTGGAATTATTGTTTTCCGTGCCGAGAGAAAAATTCAAAATTCGCAGTCCATACGTTTCCCGATTCTCTTCCACCCAGCGCAGTGCCTCTTTTACTGACCGACGAGTACCCTGACCATTCTCATCCAGGATTTTCAGAATATACAGCGGACATCCCGGTGCATAGCCTTTGTATTTTCCCTCTGACATCCTGCCGTCACCTGCAATGATACCGGCAATATGGGTTCCATGCCCAAAATCATCGTAGGGTTCCTTACGATCATGCACAAAATCAACAAATCCCAACACCGTTTTTGCCAGATCAGGATGTGTCGCATCCATACCAGAATCCAAAAGTACAACAGGGGGATATTTATTCATTTCCATAACATTACTTCTCACACGATGTTCTCTACCATATAGTATGTAAAAAAGCGAAAGAACGCACGCCTGTGACCTATGCCCAGGATCCGCAGTTTGCGGAATTTCTCTTATCCAACACCCAAAGTGAAGCTTTCAGCCAATATCTTGAAGAACAGAATATCCCTTTCCAGGATATCAATCCTCTGTATAAGCAGATCTGGTATCCGCTAAAGCGTCTGTCGGATAATCTTTTAAACGATACGCTGTATACTACCATTCCCAAATTGTATATTCCTCAGTCTCTGACCGCTCTGGAAAACACCGGGATACTGCAGGTACAAAAGCGCGCTTCCCTGGCACTGACCGGTGAAAATATACTCCTCGGTTTTCTGGACAGCGGTATCTCTTATACACAACCGGCTTTTCTCGACAGTGCCGGGCGTACCAGGATCGAGGCCATCTGGGATCAGACAGCAATAGCTGACCAAACCAATTCCGCCCCCTTTGGTTACGGGAAATTATATACGTTAACAGATATCCAGAATGCCCTGCAGAATACGGATCCTTACGCCATCGTCCCCAGCCGTGACCAAACAGGCCACGGTACAGCAATCGCCGGTATAGCTGCCGGAAGCGAAGATACCAATGCCGGATTTTGCGGAGCAGCGCCCCGGGCCCGTCTGGCCATGGTAAAACTTCAGAGAGCAAAACCATATCTTCTGACCCAGGCCTGTCTGAAACAGGAACAGGAAATCTATGCAGAAACCGATATTCTCTGCGGCATATCGTGGCTGATGGCACTGTCCCGGGAACTTAGACTGCCGCTTGTAGTCTGCTTTGGCATTCAGAGCTGGCAGGGATCCCATAATGGAGGTACAGCTTTAGAGCGAACCATAGATTATCTATCGGATTCTCCCGGTATCTGCTTTGTTGCAGGCACGGGAAATGAAGCCGATCAGCAGCATCATCAGATGATCAACACCGGTACCGGCATTTTCCATGGCCTCACAGAACTTCTGGTGGAAAACGATACGGATGATTTTTCCATGGAATTCTGGGCTCCGCCGGTATTTTCATTTATTCTGTCTATTACCAGCCCTTCAGGTGATCAGATCACCGGACTGGTACCCAGGCTTGGCAGTCTTTCTCTCACTTTTCCCCTGGATGAAACGGTCATAGAACTGAATTTTGAGACCTTTCGAAGCGAAAGCGGAAATCAACTGGCCTATTTCCGTTTTCTGGCCCCTTCTCCCGGTGTATGGACCCTTTATACGGATCTTACTGCCAACATTGATACCAATCTGCATCTGTGGCTTCCGCCTTCTTCGGCCGTCAGGGGCGGTGTGCGTTTTCTGCGTCCGGATCCCTTTACCACAGCCATGGTTCCCGCAAATACACCGGAAAATATTTCTGTCTCTGCAGCACAGGCCGCCAATACCTCAACCCTGAGCAACTCCGGTCGGGGGTTATCCTTTACGGGAATGCAAGTCCCCACAATGGCCGCTGTGGGCGAATCAGTTCTGGCTCCGTCCTATATCAGCGGCTACCAAGCCATTACCGGCTCGAGTGCCTCTGCCGCTCTGTGTGCCGGGGCAGCTGCCCTGGTCATGGAATGGGGACAAAAAAACGATGCCTCCAGATTCCTCTCCACCACCGATATCCGCACCTTTCTTCTGCGCGGCTGCAGCCGTCCTCCCGGCGCTTCCTACCCCAATGCCCAATCCGGCTATGGGTATCTGAATCTGGAAGCATCCTTTCTCAACAATTTCTGAAAACCTCCGTCACACTTTTCACCACGTCTCATACTATGAAGTGTATAGAAAATTGGAGGTTTTACCATGAGTGATTTAGCTGCTACAAACTGTGGATGCGGATGCGACAACAACGGAGGAATCGGCAACTTCTTTGGCGGTGACAACTGCTGTTCCACACTGATCATTCTTCTGATCCTTTTCTGCTTCTGCGGCAACAACGACAGCAGATGCGGCGGATTTGACAACAACAACAGCTGTCTCTGGATCATTCTGCTGCTGTTTTTCTGCGGCGGATGCGGCAACAACGGATGCTGCTAAATCCTGTTTTTCCTGCGGATAGCCGCAAATAACGATGACAGGCGAAGCTTTTAAAGCTTCGCCTGTTTTAAAACGTTTTGCCTGAAAAACAGGCTGTGATGAGCTTCCCCATCAACCTCTCTTACCACTCTTATCCACTTTTTTCTCTTTCTTCTGTATTTTCTGACACGTTTTTTTCTGCCTTCTCCTGCTTCTTACACAATCCATATCCAGCTCATACACCGTATCTTCCTCAACCACAAGTCTGGTATCCCGCTTTCCCATAAAAAACTCCTTTTTTTCATCTTATGCCCATTTTCCCCTGCTGCTACTACAAGCGAACAGCTCTGCATACAATAGTAAAAAAGGCTTTTTTATGGATAACTCTTCATTAACTCCCATGACACCGCTAGACAGCATGGTTTCTGACGACACCTTGCAAATGATGAAAGCCACGCTTCCCTATCTGCCGCCCCGGCAGGCCCGTATGCTGGCCGTGCTTGCCAAATTTCAGGAGCTGAAAAATACGCTGTCCATGCAGCCCGCCAGATCTGATGCCTTTCAGGCCATGAGCACATCCGCCCCACTGGACGACGATGCGCTGTTAAATGCTCTGAAAACCTACGGCGGTGAAAAAGGAAAACAAATGGTCGAAAATGTACAGCAAATGAAAGATATGTTCCAGCTTATATCCCTGATGCAGAGCACATCATTTTCAGACAAGGAGGGTAAGGAATGAAACAAGGATGGATCGACGATGACCGCCTGACATCTATTCCCAGAGAAAAACTGGAGAGACTGAAATATCTTGCGGATTCCACGGATGCCACAGACCGTACACACCAGATGCAGATTCTGACAGCCATGATCAGAAACCCGGACAGACTGAAGCTGAATTTCACCAAAAAAGAAATTGATCTGCTGATGTCTGTATTACAAGAATACGCATCACCAAAAGAGCTTGCCATGCTCTCTCAGGCGATGCGTATGTTTCAGAAATCCTCTTTTTAATTTTTCAGCAGACATTCTTCTGCCAGCAAAAGGGCGGCTTCCACCGACTGATGCCGGACTTGTGCGCGGCTGCCCGAAAACTGGCATTTAATGACCTTTGTTTTCCCCTGGACACAACATCCAATATAGACCAGGCCCACCGGTTTTTCAGCAGTTCCTCCGCCCGGACCGGCAATACCGGTTGCGCTTAAGCCCACATCCGCCTTTGCGGCTTTACAACAGCCTTTGCACATCTCTTTTGCGGTCTGTTTGCTGACAGCGCCGTATTTTTTCAGTGTGGATTTTTTCACACCGAGATTTTTTCTTTTTGCCCCATTGGAATATGTCACGTATCCTTCTTCAAAAACCTCAGAGACACCGGACACATTAACCAATGCTGCCGCAATGGCTCCTCCGGTACAGGATTCCGCTGTGGTGATCGTAAATCCTTTTTCCAGCAGAAGGGCAACCACCCTCTCTTCCGGTGTTTTCTGTTCTTTCTCAGCCATACGATTCTCCTTAATCCTGCATAGACAATACCTGACGGTTGTTATACAGATAATCCACCAGCGAAATAATAGTAAGGACCAAAGACAGCCAGATCAGCACTGTACCGATAATCTCAAAGGCACCGCCAAGATCCGCAATCAATACAATGATCATTACCATCTGACACACTGTCTTTAACTTACCCCAGATACCGGCAGCGATCACGATGCCGTTGTCAGAAGCCACCAGGCGGAAACCGCTGATAATAAATTCACGGGCAATGATGATCATAACGATCCAGGTAGGCATCATATCCATATCTACAAAAGCGATCAGCGCTGAACACACCAGAAGCTTGTCCGCCAGCGGATCCATAAACTTGCCAAAATTGGTTACCAGGTTATATTTTCTTGCAATATTTCCATCAAGGGCATCCGTTACAGAAGCCACAATAAAGATAAGCAATGCAATCCATTTTGCTCCCGGCAGTGCCAGGGGATCCAGAAGGAAAGCCACAAAAAACGGGATCAGTATCACTCTCAGTATCGTCAGTTTATTCGGCAGATTCATCTTCGTCATCGTACAGTTCTCCTATCAAATCGTATTCCATGGCAGCCTTAATGTATACCTTCACAAAGGTACCAGACATCAGATCTGCCGTCACATTTTCAATAAATACATAGCCGTCCACACCGGGAGCATCCGCATAGGAACGGGCTATATAGGCATCCTCGTCAGCAACTTTTCCCTCGATTACCACTTCCATGACAGAGCCCACACGGTTTTCACCCTTATCCAGAGAAATTTCCTGCTGCAGCTCCATAATACGGTCTTTTCGGGCGGCTTTTGTCTCCTCATCGATCTGATCCGGCATAGATGCTGCCGGAGTACCGTCCTCCCGGGAATAGGTAAATACACCAAGGCGGTCAAATTCCATCTCGTCTATGAAATCCAGTACCTCATGATGATCTTCTTCTGTCTCTCCCGGGAAACCGGTGATCAGCGTTGTTCTGAGCACGATATCCGGCATCGCCTTTCGCAAAGCACCAATCAGCTGTACCAGATCATCTTTTGTGGTTTTACGGCCCATGCGTTTCAGTATCCTGTCGCTGGCATGCTGGATAGGCAGATCCAGATAGTGACAGATCTTTGGCTGCATTTTCA
This sequence comes from Lachnospiraceae bacterium, assembly GCA_016301965.1. GTDB lineage: Bacteria > Bacillota > Clostridia > Lachnospirales > Lachnospiraceae > UBA11957. The sequence continues at coordinate 8,675 of JAEDOO010000015.1, forward strand.
TGGTATCGATCAGCTCTGGATAGATCTCTTCCGGATAGCAGTAAAGTACACGAATCCATACCAGATCTTCCAGCTTACATAACTCATTCAACAGAATATGCAGCGATTTCTTTCCATACAGATCCGTTCCGTAAAGAGTAGTCTCCTGCGCCACCAAAATCAGTTCCTGTACCCCCTGCTCCACCAGAGCTCTGGCCTTTTCCAGCAATTCTTCCATGGGAATACTGCGATACCTGCCCCGAAGAGACGGAATCACACAATACGTACAGTGTTTGTCACAACCTTCTGCAATCTTCAGATACGCATAATGTCCGCCGGTTGTCAGCATACGGCGGGAAGACACCCGGGGCAGTCCGTTCAGCGGTGCGAATTCAGACACACGCTCTCCCTGCAGTACACGATCCAGGATAGGAAGCAGCTGGTCTGTACTGTTAGTACCAAACACAGCGTCTACTTCCGGTAATTCCTGCAAGATATCGTCCTTAAACCGCTGTGCCAGACATCCTGTAACAAGAAGCGCCTTACAGGTGCCCTTTTTCTTATATTCGGACATTTCCAGAAGCGTCTGCACACTCTCATCCATAGCATCGTGGATAAAACTGCAGGTATTGACAACGATCACATCTGCCTTATTCTCATCATCTGTGATCACAAATCCTCTGTCTGCCAGCGCCCCCAGCATCTCCTCGGAGTCTACCAGATTCTTGTCGCAGCCCAGAGAAACAAATAATACATTCATAGTCTTCTCCTGTTTAATTACATGATAAAAAAGAACTGCCGCATTTTGCAGCAGCTCTTTATAGCTTACTGTTCTTCTGTTTCAGATACTTCAGAAGTCTCTTCTTCCTCTTCGTCACGCTCCTCCTCTTCTACATAAGGAAGAATCTTAACTTTACCGGTATACAGCTCTTTAACCGCTGTGGACAAGGGTTTATCTACCAGGAACTCATCATCATCGTCGTCGAGAAGAGACTCCTCTCCGGAAATCAGCTGGCGGGCTCTTTTACTGGTAGCCAGAACGATAGAATAACGGCTGCTTACGATCGGCTCCTCATCCGCCTCTGCGTCACTGTTTACAACCTGCATTAATTCTGAATAAGATGGATGGATCATACTTTACTCTCCTTTATTAACTTCATTTAATTCTTTTTCAATTTTCGAGATAAATTCTCCCTGAAGGCTCATGGCCTTATGGGACTGAACGATCAGCTGATGCAGCTGTTCTGTACTTTCCTTCAGATCATCGTTGATCAGAAGATAATCGTAAAATCCCATCAGCTTTGCTTCCTCGGCTGCACGCTTCATCCGGCCCCGGATCACTTCCTCTGTTTCCGTACCACGTCCGGTTAATCTTCTCTTCAACTCCTGTGCGCTCGGTGGTGTCACAAAGATCGTCACAGCATCCGGATACTGCTTTTTGACAAGCATAGCTCCCTGCACTTCAATTTCCAGGATCACATCCTGTCCGGCATTGAGCCTGTCCTCCACATATTTGCGGGGAGTCCCGTAATAATTGTTTACATACTGTGCATATTCGATAAACGCGTTTTCTGCGATCATCTGCTCAAATTTTTCTTTTGTCATGAAGAAATATTCTCTGCCATCCACTTCGCCTTCCCTCGGCTGCCTCGTGGTTGCCGAAATACTCAAGGCATAAGAATCATGTCTGCCAAGAAGTTCCTTCATTAATGTTCCTTTGCCGGCACCGGAAAAACCGGATACTACGGCAAGTACACCTTTTTGTGTCATTTTTTATCACCCCTGTCAGGTTTTTCATTACAGCGTTTCATAATTGTATCCGGCTGCAGTGCCGATAACACCAGACTGGTATTATCACATACGATCACAGATTTCGTTTTTCGTCCCTGCGTAGCATCTACAATTCGGTTTTCTTCCCGGGCTCGCTGTACCATCCGTTTGATGGGCGCTGCATCCGGATTCACCACACACTGGATTTTGTCGGCATTTATGGCATTGCCGAAGCCTATATTGATCAGAACTGCCAAACCATTGATCCCCTATTCTATGTTCTGAATCTGTTCACGGATCTTCTCGATCTCTGTTTTAAGATCGATCCCCAGATCCGTCGTAGTCAGATCGTTGGCTTTAGAAAGAATCGTATTGGCTTCACGATTCATCTCCTGTGCCATAAAATCAAGCTTACGTCCGATACCATTGGCCTCTGTCAGTACCTGCTTCATATGCGATACATGACTCTTTAAACGTACCGTCTCTTCATCTGTACAGATCTTGTCCGAGTATAATACAACCTCGGCCGCAATACGGCTGTCATCCAGCTGAGTATCCTGCAATACCTCGCGGACCTTTGCCTCGATACGCTCTCTGTATGCCTGCAAAAGCATCGGACCTCTTTCCTCGATCTGTGCTACAAGAGAAAGCATACCATCCAGCTTCTGGTCAAGATCAGCAGCCAGATTAGCGCCCTCCCGTTCACGGGATGCGCTGAAGGCTTCACCTGCTCTGCGAATCGCCGTTTCCATACCTTTCCAGATCTCTTCCTCATCCAGTTCCGGTTCTTCCATGGAGAACACCTCCGGCATACGCCCGAGAACAGATGCGGTCACATCATTCTGAATAGAAAACTCCTGTGACATCTTTGCAAAATACTGCACATATTCAGCTGCGATCTTTTCATTAAACTGAAGCACAGTGCGGCTTTTGGTCAGATCCTCATACGTAATAAATACATCTACCTTACCGCGGCTCATATATTCCTTTAACAGAGCGCGGATCGAAGCCTCGTAAAAACTGAATTTTTTCGGCATCTTAATATTAAAATCAAGATAACGGTGATTGACCGATTTGATTTCCACGGTGATCTTTTTGTTTTCATCCTGATATTCGGCTCTGCCGAACCCTGTCATGCTCTTGATCATGCTGAATACTTCTTTCACTGTATAGAGTTGTAGATACGGTGACAATTATGCCATGTACATACTGATTTATTATATGTCAATTTACTGCAGAAATACAAGTACTTTTTTCTGCAGTGCATAAAATGACGGCAACTCTTGCTGATTTACAACTTTCGGGTTACAATAAAACAGAGTTTAAATAGGAAATACAGGAGACAGACGAATGGCATTTGATGGAATAACTGTAGCAAATCTTCAATATGAATTACAGCACGCACTGGAAGGCGGACGGATCTCCAAGATCGCCCAGCCGGAAACCGACGAATTGTTACTGACTGTAAAATCTGCCGGAGGGAATTACCGGTTGTTTATTTCCGCCAGTGCTTCCCTCCCTCTTTTATATCTGACGCAAAACAACAAGCCAAGCCCTCTGACCGCCCCCGGATTCTGCATGCTTCTTCGAAAACATATCGGAGGCGGAAGAATAACCGCCATAACCCAGCCCGGACTGGAACGCATCCTCTGTTTTCATATCGAGCATCTGGATGAAATGGGTGACCTCTGCCACAAAAAGCTGATCGTAGAATTAATGGGTAAGCACAGTAATATTATTTTCTGCGATGACAAGGACAGGATCATTGACAGTATTAAACACGTATCTGCTAACATGAGTTCTGTACGCGAGGTACTGCCGGGAAGGACCTGGTTTATCCCGGATACGCAAAATAAAGAAGACCCATGGACAGTTTCCCGGGATACCTTTATCCGCCGGCTGCGGGAAATCCCCACCAATTTGTCAAAGGCACTCTATCAGTCTCTGACCGGTGTATCTCCCATTCTGGCCGAAGAACTCTGCTACCGTGCCGGACTGGACAGTTTTCGTCCTGCGGGAGCCTACACGGAGGATGAGCTGTCCGAATTGTATATGCAGTTGTCTCTGTTCATGATGGATGTAAAAAAGGGCTGCTTCTCCCCCCGGATCATTTATGAAAATAAAGAACCAAAGGAATATACCAGTTTCGCCTATCAAATTCATTTAGGCTATGAGGCTGCTTCATTCTCTTCTGTTTCCGAAGTGCTGGAACGCTATTACGCAGAGAAAAACATTGTCACCCGTATGCGTCAGAAATCTGCAGATCTCAGAAAGATCGTTCAAAGTGCCCTGGAGAGGAATCAGCGCAAACTTCAGTTACAGACAAAGCAGATGCAGGACACCCGGAAAATGGACAAATACCGTATCTATGGAGAACTGATCCATACCTACGGATACTCTATAGAACCCGGAGTAAAATCTTTTGAAGCTGTCAATTACTATACCAACGAGACGGTGAACGTGCCTTTGGATCCCCGGCTGACCCCGGCGGAAAATGCGAAAAAGTATTTTGACCGTTATGGAAAGCTGAAAAGAACAAAGGAAGCACTGACGCCCCTTCTTCAGGAGACAAAAGATGAGATCGAACATCTGGATACGGTTCTGATGAGTATGGATTTTGCCATGACAGAAGCCGATCTGTCCCAGATCAGACAGGAACTAATCGCCAGCGGCTATATCAAAAAGAATGCCGGAAAAAACAAAAAAGAGCGTACCGGCAGCAAACCTTTTCATTATATTTCCTCCGATGGCTTTGACATTTACGTAGGAAAAAACAACCTTCAGAATGAGGAACTGACGTTTAAACTGGCAAGCGGTAACGACTGGTGGTTTCACGCCAAAGGACAGGCTGGCTCTCACGTTATTGTAAAATCCAACAATACAGAGCTCCCTGACAGGACTTTCGAAGAAGCTGCTGGCCTGGCGGCCTGGTATTCCAAAGGACGAAAAGCTCCCAAAGTAGATATAGATTATATCCAGAAAAAGCACGTAAAAAAAGTCAGCGGAGCAAAACCGGGCTTTGTCATCTACCATACCAACTATTCCATGACCATTGTGCCGGACATTTCGTCCGTCCGTCTGGCAGAAGAATAAAAAGATTTGGTTAAGAATTTCTGAAAAAAAAGTTAATATGCTGATTTTTTCCATACTTTGCCTTAATATAGTGCTATTACACTTATCATTTTTACACTTTGGAGACACACTATGACAACTAACCAGAGATTTTTTCCGGATATTCATTCCGGACTGACAGCTAAGCAGGTAGATCAACGCAATCTGGAAGGGTGCGTCAACACACCGGTGGAACCACCCTCCAAATCTGTACAGGATATTATTAAGACAAATGTATTTACGTATTTTAATCTTGTCTTTGCCGTACTGGCTGTTTTGCTGATCATTGCCGGCTCATTCAGAGATCTGACCTTCCTGCCGGTCATCATATCCAATACAGTTATCGGTATCATTCAGGAAATACGTTCCAAAAAAGTACTGGATAAGCTGACGATGCTCAATGCGCCAAAGAGCACAGTCGTTCGTGATAAAACCCTGAGAAACATTCCATCATCGGAACTGGTTCTTGACGATATCGTTGTGTTTTCTGCCGGAAACCAGATTCCGGCAGATGCCACCGTCATGGACGGACAGATCCAGGTCAATGAATCCCTGATCACTGGTGAATCCGATGAGATTACTAAAGCTGCCGGTGACACACTGTTGTCCGGAAGCTTTGTCATCAGTGGAAAATGCTATGCACAGCTGGAAAAGGTTGGCGAAGATTCCTATATTTCCAAGCTGACTCTGGAGGCAAAACGTCAAAAACCGAAAGAGCCCACAGAAATGATCCGTTCCCTGAACAAGCTGGTACTGATTGCCGGCATACTGATCATTCCCATTGGCATTACACTGTTTTCCCAACAGTTTTTCATCGAAAAATCCGGTTTCCGCAACAGTGTGACCTCCATGGTTGCCGCAGTGATCGGTATGATTCCAGAAGGTCTGTTTCTTCTGGCCAGTGTGGCCCTTGTGGTCAGTGTCATGCGTCTGGCGCAGAAAAAGGTACTTGTACACGATATGAAATGTATCGAAACTCTCGCCCGGGTGGACGTGCTCTGTGTGGATAAGACAGGTACCATAACAGAAAATGATATGGCTGTGGACGGCGTAATTCCCCTGAACGATGCCATAGACCTGCAGGAATGCCAGAAACACTTAGCAGATTTTGTTTCCTGCATGGAAGCAGACAACAGTACCATGAAAACTTTGAAACGGCATTTTAAAGGATCCAAGGGCATAAAGCCTGCGAGTGTGGTTCCGTTTTCTTCCGCCTACAAATACAGTGCCGTTACTTTTTCCGAAGAATCCACCTATGTGTTGGGCGCACCGGAATTTGTTCTGCGGGAAGATTATGAAGATTATGAAGAACATATTACCAGTTACAGCAGTAAGGGCTATCGTGTTCTGATTTTCGGAAATTATAAAGAAGATCCCAAAGGCGAAGCGCTTTCCAAAGAGTTTTCCCCCCTTTGCCTGATCCTTCTTTCCAATAAAATTCGGGCAGAAGCGCCGGAAACCTTCCACTATTTTGCGGAACAGGGTGTCACCATTAAGGTTATTTCCGGAGACAATCCTGTCACTGTTTCTGAAGTTGCTGCAAAAGCCGGTATTCAGAATGCTGACCGCTATGTGGATGCCCGTACCCTTACTTCTGATGAAGAAATTAGCCGGGCCGTGTGTGAATTTACCGTATTCGGACGGGTTACACCGGATCAGAAACGAAAATTTGTCAAAGCTCTGCAGGCAGCAGGCCACACGGTAGCCATGACTGGTGATGGTGTCAACGATGTACTGGCCTTAAAAGATGCCGACTGCAGTATCGCCATGGCCTCCGGATCGGATGCAGCCGCCCAGACTTCAGATCTGGTGCTTCTGGATTCCAGATTTTCCAGTATGCCTTCTGTTGTTGCAGAAGGCCGCCGGGTAGTCAACAATATTACCCGTTCCGCCAGCCTCTTTCTGGTAAAAAATATATTCTCGCTGCTTCTGTCACTGTTTTCTATCTGTTTTATGCTGGATTATCCTATGGAACCGTCTCAGGTTTCCCTGATCAGTATGTTTACCATCGGTATCCCCGGATTCTTCCTGGCTATGCAGCCCAATACCAACCGGATCGAAGGCCGTTTTATCACCAATGTAGTGCTGGCTGCTTTGCCCGCCGGTATCACAGATGCTTTGATGGTAGGTGCTCTGGTGATCTTTGGACAGGTATTTGGTGTTAATTCAACAGACATATCTACTGCCTCAACACTTTTGCTGGCCATTGTAGGTCTGATGATCCTTTATCGGATATGCAAACCGTTAAATCCTCTTCGTACAGCCGTCCTTATCGGCTGTGCATCCGGAATGCTGATCTGCATCTTCTTTGTCAGCGATCTGTTTGCCATCACCAGTATTTCTGTGAAGTGCGCTATGCTTCTGGCCATCTTTGCCATTGCCACAGAACCGGTGATGCGCTACGGCAGTATGATCATTGAGTTTATCAGCAGTTTTTGCAGTAAAATCTATCATAAGGTAAAAAAAGAAGCTTAACTGTTTAAATTGAGCAGGAGGAATTTTTCCCGATTGAAAAATTCCTCCTGCTCGATTATTCTTCTCCCTTTTTTACAAATTCCACTTTGCTGTTTTTATCGTCTTCTCCCGCGATCTGCATATGGAATGTTCCGCTTTTTTCTCCAAATTCATAATAGAAAGATCGTATCTCTCCCACCTCAGCATCCTCATTATCCTTAAGTATATAGTCATTCAGACAAAACTCTACCGTTTCAACTTTGCCCGGCTGAAGATAGGTAAAATCCATCTGTCCTTTCAGTACAGTCAGACCATTCCATACCAATGTCATGCTGTAATCATCGCATAGTGTCATACTATACTGTCCGTCTTTGCTTTCCCATTCCCCTGCAATTATATCCAGAAGAACCGGATTATCTACATAAGTAAAATCACCATCCAGCATTTGCCCGGAATGATCCACATACTCCGAATTTATCCTACCGCCTTTTTCCATCACCAGATATGTCATAACATATTTATACAAAAAGAAACCCGATATTCCAATAACGATTAGTACTGCTGCTGCTATCAACACACGCTTCATGCAGCCCTCCTATCTGTGAGAAAACGACCGCGGAACATATGTTCTGCGGCCGCATTTGATCTTATGTAGTTATTCGATATCCTGCAGTTTAGAAGCTCTTGCCTCGATCTCTTTGTCCTGGATATCCTTCGGAGCCTGCTCATAGCGTGCGAATTCGTACTCGAAATCGCCGCTGCCGCCGGTCATGGAACGAAGTACGGTGGAATAACCGTAGATCTCCAGCTGCGGAACATCAGCCTCGATGATGGTATTGCCTTTGTGATCCGGAGTCATGCCCAGAACACGGCCTCTTCTCTTATTCAGATCACCCATAACATCACCGGTGTATTTATCGGCAACTTTAACCTTCATATTAACGATGGGCTCCAGAAGTACCGGAGAAGCCTCCATAAAGCCTTTCTTGAAAGCCATCTTGGTAGCCTGCTTGAATGCCATTTCGGAGGAGTCTACCGGATGGTAAGAACCATCATACAGTACGGCACTTACACCAACCACCGGATATGCAGCCAGCGGACCGGACTCAACTGATTCCTGAAGTCCTTTCTCAACTGCCGGGAAGTAGTTCTTCGGAACGGCACCGCCGACAACTTCCTGAGAGAACTCAAATGGTTCATCCTGATTTCCAGACGGAGCAAAACGCATTTTGACATGTCCATACTGACCATGACCACCGGACTGTTTCTTATACTTGGCATCTACATCAGAATTCTTGCGGATTGTCTCACGGAAAGCCACTTTCGGCTTAACCATTTCCACATCTACTTTATATCTTTCTTTTAACTTACTGAGTACGATATCCAGCTGCTGATCGCCGATACCATAGATCAGCGTCTGACGGTTAGCGGAATCATTTACAAGACGAAGTGTCTGATCCTCTGCTGCCAGCTTGGCCAGTGCCTGTGCTGCCTTATCCACTTCATTCTTATTCGGAACTTTGTATCTCATGCAGGTATACGGTGCAGAGATCGTCGGTTTAGCGTACAGCACCTGTTTCGCCTTTGCACACAGAGTATCACCGGTCTTTGCTTCCAGCTTGGCCAAAGCACCGATATCACCGGCAAACAGCTCGGGAACCTCGATGGGCTTTCCTCCTTCGAGAACATAAAGCTTACCGATACGCTCTTCCTTCTCCTGAACGGCATTGTACAGGGTATCGTTGGTCTTTAATACACCGGAGCAAACCTTGATCATAGAGTATTTGCCGATAAACGGATCCATGATGGTCTTGAATACCAGTGCAGATTTACCTTTGGAGAAATCATAATCTGCATGGAACAGTTCTCCTGTATCCTTAAGCATACCGGTACGTTCTTTTCTGGTCGGATCCGGCAGGAAATCTACGATATCATCCAGAAGATTTGTCACACCATACAGAATATTCGGAGCGCCCATACTTACCGGAACGATAGAACCGTCGGCAATATTCATGGAAGCTGCCATCATGATTTCATCCACAGAGAATTCATCACCGCCAAAATAACGATCCATAAACTCTTCGCTGGTCTCAGCTACGGATTCCATCAGGATCTCTTTGTATTTCTCATAATATTCTTCACAGTAATCCGGGATCGGGCATTCTTCATGCACGTCCTTTGCCAGGAACTTACGTCCTTTGCCCTTAACTACATTGACATAACCGATAAACTCTTCATTACCGCGGATCGGCATATGGAACGGAGCGATCTTCTTTCCATACAGCTCTGTCAGATCCTCTACTGTTTTACGGAAGCTGACATTGTCGATATCCATACCGGTAACAAACATCATGCGGGGAAGATTGTATTTCTCGCAAAGATCCCATGCCTTCTGTGTACCAACCTGCACACCGGCTTTACCGTTAACAACGATAATAGCTGCGTCAGCAGCAGCAACAGCCTCTTCTACTTCACCGACGAAATCGAAAAATCCCGGAGTGTCCAGAATATTGATCTTGCATCCGTGCCATTCGATGGGAACCAGGGATGTAGAAATGGAAAATCCGCGCTTAATCTCCTCTTTATCGTAATCACTGACCGTATTTCCGTCAGAAACCTTGCCCAGGCGGCTGGTAATACCGGAGATATATGCCATAGCCTCCGTCAAAGTTGTCTTTCCAGCGCCGCCATGTCCAAGAAGAACTACGTTCCTAATCCGGTCTGATCTGTAAATGTCCATAGTGTAACCCTCCCAAAATTCAATATAGACATATTTTACTAATTTTTTTTGAATATATCAAGCAATATATTCAATTTGTACAATATTATTAGAATAATTAATAAATATCCATTATTTATTACAATTATTCTTTTATACTTTAACGTATAAAACGATTGACTTTTATATATCTCTGTTTTACAATGCTTAGAGTGCAATTTTTCAAAAAATAAACGATAATGACTTTAATAATCATTTACTGAAAGGAAAATAAAATGGAAAATTTAACTGTAGGCTTTATCGGCTTCGGTCTCATCGGCGGATCTATCGCCAAAGCTCTGCGAAAAACTCACCCCGACTGCCGTATCATGGCATACTCCCGCTCTAAAGAGCCTCTGGAGGAAGCCAAGCAGGATGGTGTTATCGATATTATCTGTACAAAGGAAGATCCCTTCTTCGGTGCCTGTGACTATATTTTCATGTGCGCGCCTGTGGAGAGCAATATTGCTTATCTGGATTTTCTGAAAGAAAACATGCGTCCAAACTGCATCCTTACCGATGTGGGCAGCGTAAAAACACCTATTCACGAGGCCATCTCCGCCAAAGGAATGGATGCCTGCTTTATCGGCGGACATCCCATGGCCGGATCCGAGAAAACAGGCTATGCCAATGCCTCTGATCTTTTGCTGGAAAATTCCTACTATATACTTACACCCGGAGAAGGTGTGCCTGAGGAACGCATTGCAGCCTTTACAGAACTTGTAAAAAGCATTGGCGGCATTCCTCTGACGATGACAGCCCATGATCACGACTATACAACGGCCGTGATCTCCCATCTTCCCCACGTGATCGCCGCCACACTGGTAAATGCTGTCAAAAAACTGGATGATCCGGAACAGCATATGAAAATGATCGCCGCCGGTGGATTCAAGGATATTACCCGTATTGCATCCTCTTCCCCGGAAATGTGGCAGAACATCTGCCAGGAAAATTCCGCCAACATCGTTGAAGTCATTGATGACTACATCGAAATGCTTCAGGAAGCAAAGGCAAAGGTCATGGAACCGGACGGTACCGGTGTATACAACATGTTTGAAGAATCCAGAGATTACCGCAATTCCTTCGGCGATCTTTCCGCCGGACCGATCAAGAAAAAATTTGCCTTTACCTGTGATCTGTACGACGAGCCGGGCGGCATCGCAACCATCACGATCATGCTGGGCATGCGCGGCTTAAGTATCAAGAATATCGGTATCATTCATAATCGTTCTTTCGCAGAAGGAGCTTTGGAAATCGAATTTTATACCGAAGAAGCCATGCAGCAGGCGATCGAACTTCTTCGTGGCAGAAATTATACGATCTATGTCAGAGACTGATATCGGAGGTTATCTGTTCAGTACTTTCACAGATACGATTCGGCTTATTCTGGACAATCACATCGGAGGAATCTTATATGCAATTTACATCCTACACAAAACCGTTAAAGGGAACCATCGCTGTCCCCGGAGACAAATCCATCTCCCACCGTTCTGTCATGTTCGGTGCGCTGGCTGACGGTGTGACAGAAGTCACACACTTTCTGAAAAGTGCGGACTGTCTGTCTACTATCGCCTGCTTTCGTGAGATGGGCATTAAAATAGAAGAAAAAGACGGTGTGCTTTACATTCACGGTAAAGGCCTTCACGGGCTAACAGCCCCGGAGAATGTTCTGGATACAGGTAACAGTGGAACAACCACCCGGCTGATCTCCGGTATTCTGGCCGGTCAGTCCTTTACCAGCCATCTTAACGGTGATGCCTCTATTCAGAAACGACCGATGAAGCGTATTATCAAACCGCTGACCATGATGGGGGCTGATATTAAAAGTGATCTTGACAACGGATGTGCGCCGCTGACTATTCAGGGCCATCCGCTTAAAGCCATTCATTATGATTCTCCGGTGGCTTCTGCACAGGTCAAGTCCTGTATACTTCTGGCCGGACTTTACGCGGATGGTCCTGTTTCTGTTACAGAACCTGCGCTGTCGAGAAATCATTCCGAGCTGATGCTGGCTTCTTTTGGAGCTAAAGTCGAGTCTAAGGGAAATACAGCCACGATCTGGCCTGATCCTGAACTTCACGGACAAAAAGTACATGTTCCGGGAGATATCTCTTCTGCTGCTTATTTTATCTGCGCGGCACTTATGGTTCCGGGTTCTGAAGTGTTGTTAAAAAATGTTGGCATCAATCCTACGCGCGATGGTATTCTCCGCGTTGTCAAAGCTATGGGAGCTGATATCGAATATACGAATATCACCGAGCAGGCTGGTGAAAAAACAGCAGACCTTCTGGTGCGCTACACAGGCGCTCTGCACGGCACTGTGATCGAAGGTGATGTGATTCCTACCCTGATCGATGAGATCCCCGTAATCGGCGTTCTGGCGGCCACAGCGGAGGGTGAGACTGTTATCCGTAACGCTGAGGAACTGAAAGTCAAAGAATCTGACCGTCTGGCCATCATGGTCGAATCCCTGTCAGCCATGGGTGTGGATGTCACCGGAACTGACGACGGTATGATCATCCGCGGCGGTAAGCCCCTGAAGGGAGCCGTCATAGACAGTCATCTGGATCACCGCATCGCCATGTCTTTTGCCGTGGCCTCACTGGTGGCAGAGGGAACTACAACGATCAATGACGCAGAATGTGTGAATATTTCGTATCCGGAGTTTTATAGTGATCTGGAAAGTCTGATATAAAATCTTCAAACAGGAATGGCTAAGATGTTTTGAATCCAAATATATTTGCTAAACAAAGAAGCCGTTAAAAATCAGAAACAAGATACTTCTGATTTTTAACGGCTTCTTATTCGTTCAAATAATGGAGCATATGAGATTCGAACTCACGGCCTCCACAATGCGAATGTGGCGCGCTCCCAGCTGCGCTAATGCCCCAAAAAAATGGAAGCAATGGGGCTCGAACCCATGACCTCTCGCGTGTGAGGCGAACGCTCATCCCAGCTGAGCTATGCTTCCATAAATGCTATTGTAGCACTTTCAAAAGAAAATTCAATAGCAATCCAGGAAAAAAATACCACTACCCAATTTTAATATACCCACCATCCGTGGCCATGCCGCAATAATAATACTCCTTCGGCTCCTCTGTACAGGAAAACATATAGGCCATCAGCTCCTCCAGATCTGCCAGCTTGAATCGCTGCGGTCCTTCATACCAGCTGCGGTTGGCAGAATCGTTGACCAGTACCTTTCCCTCTCTGGTCAATCCGATCAGAATCATGGTGTGAAAAGAATTCGTCCAGCGATCATTGGTCTCACCTGTATAATAATTTTTCCTTCCCACCTCAATTACCACCGGATTTCCGGTCTGCAGGTGAGATAAAATATCTTTTCTGGCTTCATCATCTGTAAAACGATGGACATACTCAGCTTTAACACCCATATGCTGTAATGCCTGCGTGATGCCATACAGGGTAATGGGATTCTGAAATTTCATGGGCATCTTTCGATAATTGTTTGTCCAGTTTTTCTGACCGACCACCTGTTTTTCCAGACCTTCGATAATCGTATCCGGTGTGGCATCCTTCTGATTTTCATCATAGATACGGGCCAGCGTGGTCAGCGTGCACACAGCACAGCCATGATGTCTGCAGAAGATGCTGTATTCTCCATACAGATCTGCCCACTGATAAAAAGAACGGTAAGTAAGGTGACGCCCCTCTGTATTAATCACTGTATATTCCGCAAAAGCCTCGTCCTCCGGCAGCTGTTCTGCCGTCACCGTAAGATCTCCCGTCAGGAGAAAATCTTCTTTCAAACCTTCTCTTTTCTGATCCTTTTCCTTCAGTTTTCTGATCGTTCTGCGGATCAGCCAGCGTAATTCATAAAATGATGCCATTTTGTCACCTTCCTGTATCTGTCACTTTGCAAGCAGGCTATCACAGACTGTTCAGTCCGCCCGCCTGTATTGTTCTGTCAAACCGGATGCACTATACGACTCGTATGCTTTTGACGCAAAATCATTCTATAAACATCGCATCCCCAAAGGAAAAGAACCG
>JAEDOO010000133.1 GCA_016301965.1 Lachnospiraceae bacterium
TCCGAAAGCAGCTTGTTGTGCTGCCCTTCGGCTTCCATATCAATGTGATAAAGTTTCTTCATCAGACGTACCGCATCTGGGTTGATATGATTTTTCAATTCCGTACCGGCAGAATAGCTTTCAAATACGTCCGCTGCCAGATGCCGCCCCAGGGCTTCCGCAATCTGACTGCGGCAGGAATTATGGACACAGATAAAGGCTACTTTTTTCATATCAGTATCCCAGCTTATGGAGCAGCTTCTCCACGTCGGCAGCTTTCAGTACTTTGCCCATGGACACAACTTTTTCATTGACTACGATAGCGGGCATGGACATTACACCGTAGGCCATGACTTTTTCCATATCGGTGATGTATTCCACCTCCAGGTCAAGTCCCATGGCTTTGACGGCGGCTTTTGCGTTTTCGTACTGCTCATGGCAGGATTTGCAGCCGGCGCCAAGAATTTTAATACAGCAGATGCCGTTTACTGGCTCGCCGCAGCAGCGTTCTTCAGAAGCGGTGGTTTCCTCCGAACAGCAGCAGGAGCAGGCTTCTTCTGTGCTGACCTCAGCGCTTCCACAGCAGGAGCTGGTTTCTTCTGTGTTGCCCTCGGCATTTCCGCAGCAGCAGGACGTGGTTTTCTTTTCTTCTTTTTTCTTTCCAAACCCAAACAGTGACATAATAAAATCCTCCTAAATTAGAATATATTGAAATGCATTAAATAAGTAACCGACAATAATGATACCCAGAGTGCAGATCGCGATAAACAATCCCAGCAATTTGGGTTTCACAGCCTTACGCAGCATGATCATCGAAGGAAGACTGAGCGTAGTAACAGCCATCATAAAACTGAGCACAGTTCCCAGCAGAGCCCCTTTGGCAAGTAAGGCTTCCGCAATGGGAATGGTTCCGAAAATATCTGCGTACATGGGCACACCCACCAGAACCGCCAGAATAACACCGAAGGGATTTCTGCCTCCGAGAATGGTCTCCACCCAGGTTTCCGGAATCCAGTTATGGATCACTGCGCCAATGCCCACACCGATGAGAATGTAAGGGAACACCTTTTTAAAGGTTCCTGCAACCTGTTCTTTTGCGTAGATCAAACGGTCTTTTACGGTAAGATCGGGGGCCGCGGTGTCTACACTGCTTTTGGCTTTGCGGATGAATTCTTCCACGTGATTTTCCATGTGCAGCTTTTCAATGATCGTTCCGCCCACAACAGCAATGATCAGTCCCACTACGACATAGACAAATGCAACCTTGGTTCCGAAGATGCTCATCAGCAGAACAAGGCTTCCCAGATCGACCATGGGGGAAGAAATCAGGAAGGAAAAGGTTACACCAAGAGGCAGACCTGCGCTGGTAAAGCCGATAAAAAGCGGAATGGAGGAACAGGAGCAAAAGGGCGTTACCGTTCCCAGAAGGGCGGCGATCACGTTCGCCCAGATTCCCCGGAACCGTCCCAGGATGCGTTTGCTCCGTTCGGGCGGGAAGAAGCTTTGAATGTATGAGATCACAAAAATCAGGACACAGAGGAGTACAGTGATTTTTATCACATCATAGATAAAAAACTGGATGCTGCCGCCAAGACGGGAGGTTGTGTCCAGACCCAGGGCAGATAAACCGTTTTGTATGGCGATGCTCAGCCACTTCATCCCGAGTATCTGGTCCTGAAAAAAGAGCCAGACAGAACGAAAGACTTCCATAAAGTAAATCTCCTTTCATATTGACAGATTGAAAAATATCGAAGTGTTGTCGGAAACAAAAGCCATCTCTTTGATGGCTTATTTATCTGTGGGGCAGCAGCATTCATTCTGCGCAGAAGAAATGGTCAGGGCAACCTGCTCATCCAACAGTTCTTTGGCGCGTTTCACACCGGCCGGGTCAAGAGAATAATGCACCCATTTCCCCTCCTTTCGTCCCTGAACGATACCGGCATCACACAGGATCTTCATATGATGGGACAGGGTGGACTGGCTGATCTGCAGCTCCTCCAGAAGTTTACAGGCACATTTTTCACCGCTTCGCAGCATTTCCAGGATCTGCAGACGGTTTTCATCACAAAAGGCCTTAAATACGCGGGCCGTTTCTTTATATGCAGACGCCACATTTTTACCTCGCTTTCATAAACTTCGATCTGTTCATAGTATATGCAACAAATCGATAAATGTCAATGTGTTATGATGGGTTTTTTAGCTGTATTTATAAATGAAAAGTTATCTCTTTTTCGTCTTTGTAATCCGCAAAAAGCAACTGCATTTTGCGTGGACTGCCGGCTATTCTTTTTCCGGAAAATCTGATAGAATGAGGATGCTGAAAGGACTTGAAACAAATGGAACAACAGTTTTTTAAATACGTATTCCAGAACGTGGCCGGCATGATCGGCGTATCTGTGTATATACTGGCCGACACCTTTTTTATTTCCGTATGTTCCGGCGCAAACGGCATTACGGTGCTGAATCTGGCTTTGCCGATCTACGGGCTGATCTTTGCCATAGGCTCCATGGTCGGGGTGGGATCCGCCACCAGATATGCCATAAGAAAAGCCCAGGGGAAAAAGGATATTGATTTTTACTTTACGCAGGCAGTTATATGGGACTGTATTTTGAGCATACCCTTTATGCTTTTGGGAATCTTTGCCCCGGAGCAGGTGCTTCGTTTCATGGGGGCGGATGGCGTGATTATGGAGCTGGGAAAAAGCTATGTGAGAATATTTATGACAGCTGCGCCGTTTTTTATGGTAAATTATGTCTTTACAGCGTTTACCAGAAACGATAATGCGCCCACTACGGCCATGATTGGTTCCATAGCAGGCAGCCTGTTTAATATTGTTTTTGATTATATTTTCATGTTTCCCATGGGGCTTGGTCTGACAGGGGCGGCTCTGGCGACGGTGTTTTCACCGGTGATCACCAGTCTGGTATGCAGTGTGCACTGCCTGGGGAAAAACAGCGGTGTCAGATTCCGGTGGAAATTACCTTCTGTGCGGCAGTTGTTTTCCTGCTGCGGGCTGGGTGTGTCGGCTTTTGTCGGGGAGATTTCCTCTGCCGTCACCACGACGATTTTTAATTTTCTCATCCTTGGCATAGCGGGAAATGTGGGGGTGGCGGCCTACGGTGTGGTGGCAAATCTGTCATTGATCGCCATGGCTATATTTAACGGTATATCCCAGGGTGTGCAGCCGCTGACCAGTAAATCCTACGGCCATGGAGATAAAGACGAGGTCAGGACGCTGCTTAAATTGGGCATTTTCGTATCTTTGGCAGTGGAGGCAGTCATTGTAGCGGTGGTCTGGAACTTTACCGATACATTGGTGGGGATATTTAACAGTGAAGGAAATGAAAGACTTTTATGCTTGGCGCATGATGGGCTGCGGCTGTATTTTCTGGGCTATCTGTTTGCAGGGATCAATATTCTGCTGGTGAGCTATTTTGCGGCAACGGCCAGAGTAAAACAGGCGTTTGTGGCTTCTGTTCTCAGAGGGGCTCTGGCCATTGCCGTTTGCGCCGTGGTGATGGCTAAGCTGTGGGGGATCTATGGCGTATGGCTGTCATTTCTGGTATCCGAGATACTTACGTTTGCCGTCATACTTATGATGAGCAGAAGCCGGAGAAGTTATTGATTCCCAGATGTGACAGCGAAACAGTGTGAAGGATAACAGCATATACGAAGGCATCCGGTCCAGTATTCTGAAAATAGTATTTATCAGGCAGTTTTTCTGTATGTATCTGAAAAATCATGTTAAAATTGATAAAGATGGAGCATAAAGGTAAGCATTATACGAATATATGTGAAAAGATTCACGCGTGGGGGATAAAAGAAAGAGATGAATGTATTAATGTGGTGTAAGACCCAGATCGTCTGTCTGCTGATCCTGGGATATGTTGGCATACAGTTTATTCGGGAAGGAAATCAACTGAATCGTTTGACAAAGCGGTCAAATTGTAATCATGTTTTTGACAGCTTTTTTATCATCACGGAAGTAGCTGTGCTTTTTGATGGAATCACGGCATGTACAGTAAATCTTTTGGATGCGGTTCCGCGCTATGTGAATCTGCTGGTACATTTTGGGATGTTCATATCCTATGAAATATATGTAATGCTTCTGTTTAGTTATTGGATATCTGCGACAGTGGGTATTCCGAAAAAGAGATGGACCAGGATCGTGTATTTACTGCCGGGAATAGTTTCTATTATGTTGACTGCTCTCTTTCTTCCGGAATTAGATTTTGTACAGGGAGAGTATACAAATTATTCTATGGGGATCTCTGTATATGTATGCTTTGTAAGTGTGATCGTTTATTGTATTCTGACAATAGCGGTGATCATTGCGAAACATAGATACATATCAAATAAGAAAAAATATGGTCTATTAACAACACTGTTATTCATTATTATCATTCTTTTGATACAGATCATTTTTCCGGAGGCACTGGTTTCCTGTATTGCAGCTACCATGATCACCATCAGCATATATTTAAACATGGAAAATCCCGCAATTCACGGACTGGAACATTATCAAAATGAGATGGTCATGGGATTTGCGACCCTGGTGGAAAATAAGGATGATAATACAGGAGGACATATCCGGCGTTCTTCTGCGTATGCGGTATTGATCGCAAAAAATTTAAGAAAAAATAAGAAATACAAGTCTTTGATAACGAAAGATTATCTTAACAATCTGGAACAGTCAGCGCCTATGCATGATATTGGAAAGATAGGAATTCCGGATG
>JAEDOO010000134.1 GCA_016301965.1 Lachnospiraceae bacterium
GAAAAAACTATACAGGATTTCAATTTAAAGGTATAATAAGCTGTCTTAGAAAATCGGTAAATATGATCCGATACTGTAATCCAAAAGATGAAAGATAAGGAGACGAGAGAAAAATGAACCAGAATGAAAACAAAGGTGCTGAGTACGATTTTTATGCCAAGCTGCCTTTGAAAAAAGCCATTCCGCTGGGCATGCAGCACGTACTGGCCATGTTCGTCGGAAACCTGACCCCGATTCTTCTGATCACAGGAGCCTGCGGTCTTGGAGCCGGTACAGAGTTCGCTGATCTGCAGATCGCTCTTTTGCAGAATGCCATGCTGATCGCCGGTGTTGTGACCCTGATCCAGCTGTTTTCCATTGGCCCGGTGGGCGGTAAGGTGCCGATCATCATGGGTACCAGTTCCGGTTTTATCGGTGTATGCAACAGTGTATCCGCAGTTATGGGCGGCGGTATTCTGGCCTATGGTGCGATCATGGGAGCTTCCCTGATCGGCGGTCTGTTTGAGGGTGTGCTGGGCTTTATGTTAAAGCCGCTGCGCCGTTTCTTCCCGCCGGTGGTTACCGGTGCGGTTGTATTGTCCATCGGACTTTCCCTGATTTCCGTTGGGGTTAATTCCTTTGGCGGCGGCAATAATGCCAAGGACTTTGGTTCTCTGGAGAACCTTCTTCTGGGCGCCATCGTTCTGATCGTGATCGTGGCATTAAAACATGGAACAAAGGGCATGACCAGTGCTTCTTCCATTCTGATCGGTATTATTGTAGGCTATATCGTAGCGGCCATCATGGGCATGGTGCTGCCCACCACAGGCGTGGACGCTGAGGGTGTGGAGTACACGAAAGCCTGGGTACTGAACTGGCAGAAAGTAGCAGATGCCAGCTGGTTTGCGATCCCTGCTATTATGCCGGTGAAGCTGGTGTTTGATGTGCGGGCTATCGTGCCGATCATGATCATGTTTGTAGTCACTGCAGTGGAGACTGTAGGTGATATTTCCGGTGTTATGGTCGGTGGTATGGACAGAGAAGCTACCGATACTGAGCTGGCCGGCGGTGTGATCTGTGACGGTCTGGGCTCCAGTCTGGCATCCCTCTTCGGTGTCCTGCCCAATACATCTTTCAGCCAGAACGTAGGACTTGTCACCATGACAAAGATCGTTAACCGTTTCGCGCTGACTACCGGCGCGGTATTTTTGATCCTTTGCGGCCTGTTCCCGAAACTGGCAGCTCTGATCTCGATTATGCCCCAGAGTGTTCTGGGCGGCGCGGCCGTGATGATGTTCTCCTCTATCGTAGTCAGCGGTATCCAGCTGATCACCAAGGAACCCATGACCACCAGAAGCATTACCATTGTTTCTGTAGCCCTGGGTCTTGGTTATGGTCTCGGAGCCAACGGCGGTGTGCTTTCCGGCCTGCCTCAGTTCGTACAGCTGATCTTTGGCGGTTCCGGTATCGTGCCGGCAGCGATCGTGGCAATTGTGCTGAATATTGTGCTGCCGAAAGAGAAGAACGCGTGAGCAGCATCCTTTATTAACTGAAAAAGTATTTGCAGAAAGTTTTCAAAAGGACATATGTGGTGTCTCTGTTGAAAACTTTCTTTTTTTTCTGTGGAGGAAGATTGTCCGGATTTACTGCATTTCAACTTCCCATTTTCAGAATATCCGTTGCCATTTTGTCGAATTCAAAGTATGATAGTAATTGTTTAGAACAGGTCGAAGCACTTGCTGATGAGACCGTAAGAACAGGGTTCAGGTGTGAGAAACAAAAAGAAGAGGAAACGGAGGCTATTTCATGCTGAAGATAAAGGAATATGTAAAGGCAGAAAGTCTGGAGCAGGCCTATGAGCTGAACCAGAAAAGAACCAACCGGATCATCGGCGGTATGCTCTGGATGCGGATGAGCGATGCCCAGATACAGAAAGCCATCGACCTGTCCGGACTGGGGCTGGATCAGATTGAGGAGACTGAGGATGCGTTTGTCCTCGGCTGCATGGTCACGCTTCGACAGATGGAGTTACATGAAGGATTGAATGCCATGTGCAGCGGTCTTATCCGGAAATCAGTGGAGGATATCGTGGGCGTGCAGTTCCGTAATCTGGCTACAGTGGGTGGTTCACTGGTGGGAAGGTTCGGTTTCTCCGATGTACTGACCGGCCTTCTGGTGCTGGATACTTATGTGGAATTATATAAAGGCGGTACGATCCCCCTTGCCGAGTATGCAAAAATGAAGCGGGACAACGATATTCTGGTGCATGTGATCATCAAAAAGACCGCAGGCCGGTATGCATATCTGGCGCATCGCAATACGAAGACTGATTTCCCGGTACTGGCGGTAGCGGCATCCATAGTGGACGGTAAAGTGAAAGCCGCAGTAGGTGCAAGGCCGCAGCGCGCCCAGCTGTATCTGGCGGATGCGCCTACACAGGAGGCGGCAGAAGCACTGGCTGCAACGGTTGTTACCGGCAGCAATATGCGGGCATCTGCCGAGTATAGAAGCCATCTGGCAAAAGTGCTGTTAAAACGCGTATTTGCCGAGATACGTGAGAAGGAGGAGCAGTAAGATGATCGTCAGTATACAGTTAAACGGAAAAAAGATCGTAGACGATATCAGTCCCGATATGACCTTGTTTAAGTTTGTGCGGGAACACGGCTGCTACAGTGTGAAATGCGGCTGCGAGACCACAAACTGCGGCCTCTGTACCGTATTTTTTGACGGAAAACCCATCCTGTCCTGCGCCATGCTGGCGGCCAGGGCTGACGGGCATAAGGTGGAGACTCTGGAGGGACTGCAGAAAGAGGCGGAAGAATTCGGCCGTTTCATCGCCGATCAGGGTGCGGAGCAGTGCGGTTTCTGCAATCCGGGAATGATCATGAATGCGATCGCGCTTTTCCGGGAAAATCCGGAACCCACGGACGATGAGATCAAGCGTTTTCTGGCAGGAAATCTCTGCCGCTGCTCCGGCTATGAGGGACAGCTGAGAGGTATCCACGCGTTTATGGAATACAAAAAACAGGGAGGTGCAGCATGCGAGTAGTAGGACAACGTATCCGCAAAAAGGACGCGATGCAGCTGGTGACGGGAAAACCGGTGTATGTGGATGATATAGCGCCGAAGGAGTGCCTGATTGTCAAAATCCTCAGAAGCCCCCATGCCAATGCCTTAATCGAAGATATCAATACAACGGTAGCCATGAAAGTGCCGGGCATCGAAGTAATCTACACCTGGAAAGATGTGCCCAATGTGCGTTTTGCCCAGGCGGGACAGACGTATCCCGAGTGGAGCCCCTATGATCGTCTGATCCTGGATCAGCATGTGCGGTTTGTGGGGGACGCAGTGGCGATTGTTGCCGGAGAAAACGAGGCCTGTGTGGATCGTGCCCTGAAAATGATCAAAGTAAAATATAATGTGCTTCCCGCACTTCTGGATTATCATGAATCCATAGATAATGAGATCCTGGTGCATCCGGAGGACAACTGGGAGTCCCTGTATCCGGTGGGTGCGGATAATAAGAGAAATATCTGCTCCCATATGGAAGAATCCCATGGTGATCTGGAAGGTGCATTTGCGGACTGTGATATTGTTCTGGAAAGAACGTATCATGTACCGGCAGTCAATCAGGCGATGATGGAGACCTTCCGAACCGCCTGCTATATCGATACTTACGGCCGTCTGGTGGTTCTGAGCTCTACACAGATCGTGTACCATGTCAGAAGAATTCTGGCGCGGGCCCTGGGAATCCCCCAGAGCAAGATCCGTTCCTTAAAGCCCCGGATCGGTGGCGGTTTTGGTGCAAAACAGACGGTAGTGACGGAGATTTATCCTGCTTTTGTCACCTGGCATACGAAGAAACCGTCCAAGCTGATCTACAGCCGTTATGAGAGTCAGATCGCCGGTTCCCCCCGTCATGAAATGGATATCCGGGTGAAGATCGGTGCCAATAAGGATGGTACTTTAAGAGCTTTTGATCTCTATAATTTGTCCAATACCGGTGCCTACGGCGATCATGGTCCTACCACAGCAGGCCTTACAGGCCATAAATCCATGCCCCTGTATACCGGAAATATGGAGGCATTTCGTCATGTATTTGACGTTGTCTATACCAATACACTGGCTACAGGCGCTTACCGCGGATATGGTGCGACCCAGGGTATTTTTGCGCTGGAGTCTCTGGTCAATGAGCTGGCAGATATCCTGCATATGGATCCGGTGGAGCTGCGTCTGAAAAATGTGGTTCGTGAGGGTATGGTCATGCCGGCCTACTTTAATGAGCTGGCCGCCAGCTGCCGCCTGGATGAATGTCTGGTACGGGCGGCAGAAATGATCGGCTGGAAGGATAAATATCCCTGCCGTGATATGGGTAACGGCAAGGTGCGTTCCGTAGGTATCGCCATGGCCATGCAGGGTTCCTGTATTTCTTATGTGGATGTGGGATCTGCCACGATTTCGCTGAATGAGGACGGCAGCTTCCGTCTTGCCATTGCTGCAGCGGACATGGGTACCGGCTGCGATACGATCCTGGCCCAGATGGCGGCAGAATGTCTGGAAGTTTCGGTGGACGATATCTTTGTGTCCGGTGCAGATACGGATTCTTCGCCCTATGATTCCGGTTCCTATGCCTCCAGTACTACATATATTACCGGACAGGCCGTGGTGAAGGCCTCCATGGAACTGAAAA
>JAEDOO010000135.1 GCA_016301965.1 Lachnospiraceae bacterium
CGGAAGGGTATGTGCTGGATCCGGAAAAGTATATGGTTCGTCTTACATGGGATGGACGGGCAGAACAGTTTAAAGACACAAAAAAAGCAGAGCCTACAGAGGAGGTGGAGCCGCCGCTGGGAAACAACTCTCCGGATCCTGAGGTGGGAAAGTATATATTAAAAACAGGAGAGGAAATGAATCAGCTTTTCCGGGATAAAAAGGTTACCGGTGTAAGTTTTACCTGGGAAAAAGCGCCTGAGCAGGCAGTTTTGACAAACGTGTCCAGTGATAAGAGCGACGGCATCGTTTTCTGGACCGAAGGGACAGAAGGATATGTATCTACACAGCTTGCAGGACAGGTGATATATCTGAATACCCGTTCGGGGGAAATGTTTGCCAATTGCACAGACTTGAAAGATATTTCTTTTGCTAATACAGATACCTCACGGACCGTGGACTTTGGCCGTATGTTTTATCGCTGTACAGGGATTGAAACATTGGATCTGTCCAGTTTCAACATGAAAAACGCAGAGAATGTCAGTCGGATGTTTGCCTACTGCAGCAGTCTGACAACGGTTCTTGTCAATGATCAGGTTCTGGAAAAAGAAGAGCTGTACGAAGAGGATATACCTTCCCGGATCGCGGCAAAACCCGTGAATGACGTCATTGTCGGTCATACATTTTGCGCAGAAGATTTCTCTTTTACCATGTTCTATGAAAATGGTAAAGAAGAGGAGATCTATCCGACACAGACAGAGGCAGAGTTTAGTCCGCAGAGAGCAGGGGAAGCCGGAGAGATGACGGTACGGATTTCTTTCACTGGTACGGGACGTTATGCAGAGTTTGGTACTATAGAAGTACCGGTTCAGGTGACAGATCCGGATACCATTCCTATAGAGCGGGTATATACTGAGCCGGAAGTGACCGTATCTCTGGAGGATGAACAGCAGAGCATCACGATCCAGATCATAAAAGCGGATGCCAAGGATCCACAGCATGAGATGCTGGAAGGCGCGGAATTTACACTGTATGCCGGCTGTGACATTGTCAATAAGAAAGGAGAGATTCTGTTTCAAAGGGATGAGATCATTGCCACACAGATTTCCGGGGACAGCGATTTTTCTTATGTAGAATTCAGCCATTTGCCGTCACAGCTGTACAAAAAAGATAAAACAGAACCCTGGATGTACTATGTCAGAGAAACAAAGGCACCGGAAGGCTACGATCTCAATGACAAAGTGGTTTATATTTCCGGAAAAACAGAGGATCAGGCAAAGGCAGAGTTTATTTACGGATACAGTGAAGAAAAGATACAGAACGCAGAGAGCATCTTTGTCGGTATGGATGAACTTTTGTACGAAGATACACGTATACCGTATATAACGTTGAAAAAACAATGGTGTGGTGACAGCATAGCCTCTCGCCCGGACAGTATTCAGGTCAGTGTCACATTAGCGGATGGCACAGAGAAACGATATGTGCTTTCGGCAGAAAAAAACTGGCAGCTGGTAACGGATATAGAACCCGGTATGCTTGCGGATACCGATAAAGACCAGTTTCTGTCATTATTCAGAGAAAATGTGCCGGAAGGATATCAGGAATACGGCAGTTATTGGAATCCCGGCACGAATACCTATGTTTTCCGAAATGTGTCTGAAAAAGAGGCAGAGGTGTCAGTGGAGAAAATATGGGAAGATAAAAACAACAGTGACGGCATTCGGCCTGACAGTGTGACGGTAGGTCTGTACGGGAACGAACAGTTGATCAAAACGGTTGTTCTGCCCACAAAAGACGGAGAATGGTGCTATACAGAGACTGATCTTCCTGTGGCAGACGATACGGGTATGGTCATCGATTACACGTGGAGAGAATTAACAGGCAGCGCAAAAGAAAATGCGGCTGAAGCATATTTGTCTCTTACAGAGAAAGATGAACATGATCCGTCGAAAATCATCATCACAAATTTTCATGAAGTAAAGACTATGGCTCTGTCGATACAGAAGCGCTGGGAGGATGAGGAGGACAGACAGAATATTCGTCCGGATAGTGTTGCTGTACAGCTTTTGGCAGATGGTTTGCCGGTAAAAGTACGGGAGACCGAGCAGGGATTAGTATATGATGAAACGCAGGATCCGGCTTTGACGGATACCATTCTTTTGACGGCTGAAAATGGCTGGTGTGAAACCGTGACAGAGCTTCCGGTAAGCAAAGGAGATCAGGAAATCAAGTACATCTGGAAGGAAATACTGCAAGATGAACAATGGATCACCGGAGAGTCTCTTTGGGGCTATGAAGCTTCCTACGAGACCGATCCGTTAGATGTAAACAGGACCATACTCACCAATACGCATACATTCTTCACTGGAGCTTCAGTAAAAGTCAATAAAAAGATTCAAAAAGAAAATCTCAGTTTTACCGTGGATCTGCCCACTTTTGTATTTACGCTGGCCGGGGAGGATATCTACGGAAATCCTCAGAAGTTTGTGAAAAAAGTAACCTTTACACCAGAGGACGTATCCGACATACCAGATGAGGGAACCGTGACAAAGAGCGTGATGTTTACGGATATTCCCATGGGAAACTATACCCTTTCAGAATCGGGAATGGAGGGAATCTATGTACAGGAATCTCTGGAAAGCCTTACAGAGGGCAGCAGGAGCGAAGGAAACGAGTTTAAAATTACAGTGGGCCCCACGCTGGAAGAAAGTAAGAACATGACAAAAGACCAGGAAACTGTTTCCTGGAATCAGGAGGTAGTGTTTGAGAACAAAGCGGTAAGGGGCAGTGTGCTTTTGAAAAAACTGGAAGAAGATGAAAAAACAGTACTTCCGGGGGTTGCTTTTACGCTTAAAAATAAAGATGCTTCGATAGTTCTTACAGCAGTTACGGATGAGCAGGGACAGATTCTGTTTACAGATCTGCAGCCGGGAGAATATACGCTTACAGAGACAGCAACAAAAGAAGGAAACACGCTGCTTGCCGAACCGGTGCAGATTAAGATTCCGCTGTGCATAGAAGATACACCGGGAGAAGAAAAAACAACTGCTGCAGATGCCGTAAAATATGGAGAACACAGGTATCTGTACCAGTTGAAGTATACGATAACCAACCATGCGGTTCTGACGCTTCCCAGGACAGGCGGTTTTGAGCATTGGGCAGATTTCTGGCCGATAGTCACAGCAGGGGCTATGATTCTTGCGGGTATATGGATATGGCACAAAAAAGATGGACTGAAGCGAAAAAAGAACCAGCAGTCGAAGGCAGACAGGAGTCCGGGGACTTGTTGACGCAGATGGGGTACTTTGCTACAATCAGCCATAAGAAGTAAGTAGAAATGTCAGCCGCAGAAATCTTTGTGCGGCTGACACAGTGGATAAGGAGCAAAAGAAGTATGGATAAGAGCACAACGCAGCAGCTGTTTGCGTTTATTGAAAAAAGTCCCACTGCTTTTCATGCGGTAAATACCATGGCAGAGGAATTGAAAACCGCCGGATACCGGCAGCTTCTGGAGAGTGAGGAATGGAATCTTGAAAGGGGAGGCAGATATTTTGTAGAAAGAGGGGGCAGTGCTATACTTGCCTTTCGAATGCCCGAAAGTGACTGGCATGGTTTTCAGATCATGGCCAGTCATTGTGACTCGCCCATGTTTAAGATCAAAGAAAACCCAGAGATGGAGGCGGAAGGTCATTATGTGCGGATGAATGTGGAAAAATACGGCGGAATGCTGTGTGCGCCCTGGTTTGACCGCCCTTTGTCGGTGGCAGGCCGTCTGATCATCCGAACAGAAAATGGAATACAGACGAGGCTGTGCGATGCCGGTCGTGATCTTTTGATGCTGCCGAGTCTCGCCATCCATATGAACCGACAGGCCAATGAGGGAACGAAATATCAGATGCAAAAAGAGTTTTTGCCGTTGTATGGAGATGAAAGAGCGAAAGGACAGTTCCTTGCACAAATGGCAGAGTGTGCCGGTGTGAGACAAGAGGACATTCTTTCTTATGACCTGTATGTATACAGCCGTATGCCGGGAACCGTCTGGGGAGCCAATCAGGAATATATGTCCATTGGCCGGTTGGACGACCTGCAGTGTGCGTTTGCGTCATTAAAAGCTTTTCTTTCTTCCAGCACAGGACACAGTATTCCGGTGCATTGTGTATTTGACAATGAGGAAGTGGGCAGCTCCACAGCACAGGGAGCTGCTTCCACATTTCTTTTGGATACGCTGACTCGTATCTGTGAGAGTTTGGGCTTGGGCATGGCAGAGTATCGTCGCCGTCTGGCCTCCAGCTTTATGGTATCCGCGGATAACGCGCATGCGGTACATCCAAATTATCCGGAAAAAGCCTGCCCGACAAATCGTCCCTACATGAATCATGGTATTGTGATCAAATACAGTGCAAATCAGAAATATACCACGGATGGGGTTTCGGCTTCTTTGTTTCGGCTGATCTGTGAGCGTGCCGGCGCAAAGGTACAGACGTTTGTCAACCATGCGGATGTGCCGGGTGGGTCAACACTTGGCAATATTTCCGGTACGCAGGTAGCCCTGCATACCGTAGATGTCGGACTTCCGCAGCTGGCCATGCATTCTCCTTATGAGACGGCCGGTGTGCAAGATACAGATACGTTGATCCGGGCGGCCAGATACTTTTTCGAGAGCAGTGTGAAAGAGATCGG
>JAEDOO010000136.1 GCA_016301965.1 Lachnospiraceae bacterium
TGACACAGCTGTTTATTCAGCAGCAGATCTCTTTTGGGTCACTGGTGGCCGGCTTATGTTCCGGCGCCGGTCTTGGTATGGCTGTGCTGTTTCGGATGAGTGATGATAAAAAAGACTGCGTGAAAATACTTCTGCTGCTGTATGGTATTGCCGTTGTCTCAGGTATGGTGATCAATGTTATTGCTTGATGATTGACGAAAACCGTTATTTACACGACCTGCCGACATATGTCGGAGCTGTGTAAATGGCGGTTTTTTCGGTCATTTTCTATGTATTAATCGTCAAGGCGGATCACTGCCGGCAAGGTGTCTTTCAGACGCTTTTTCCCTTTTTCATTCTGTCTTTACATTCTGTGCCGTCTGTGTTATCTTGTATATAACAGGTGTGAAACAAAAGAAAGTCGGTGAAGATATGTATCTGGAATTTATAGAAATCGATTTTAACAGTGAAGAAGCTATTTACATGCAGCTTCGCAATCAGATCATCTGGGCCATTGCTACCGATGGCCTGCATGAAGGAGAAGTCCTTCCTTCCGTGCGGCAGCTTGCCGATCGGATCGGTATCAACATGCATACGGTCAACAAAGCGTATACTGTACTGAAGCAGGAAGGTATTCTGACCATTGATCGCCGCAGAGGCGCTGTAGTGCGCATTGATGCAGATAAGCTCTATGCAAAAGAAGAACTGCGTTCTGATCTGAAATATGTGTTGGCCAAAGCTTTCTGCAAGAATATTTCCAGGGAAGAAGTGCACGAGATGGTCGATGAGATTTATGAGGAATATAAGTAAGGAGAGCAATATGCAGGAAAAATATACAGAGTCAGCAAGACATGCTCTGGACCTGGCAAAAAAGGCGGCATTGTCCTATGGACATGTGGCCCTGGGCACAGAGCATATTCTGCTGGGACTTTTGGAGGAGCCTACGGGAACAGCCGGGAAAGTGCTGAAGGAGGCAAAGGCTACTCCCGATAAATTAAAAGAGTTGCTGGATAAGCTGGTTCACGGCGAGAACGAAGAAAGAAGCGGAAAGAAACCCCTTGAATATACGCCAAGAGCAGAGTATGTCCTGGAAAATGCGGTGGAGGAAGCGGAGAGCTTCCATCAGGAGCTGGTGGGAACTGACCATCTTCTCCTTGCTCTGATCAAAGAAACCGACTGTGTGGCTGCCCGCCTTTTGGTTACGATGGGAGTGAATATGCAGAAACTGTATATTGATACCTTGACGGCCATGGGTATGGATATTTCCGAGGCAAAAGAAGAACTGCAGGCCATGAAAAACAGTGGTGACGACAGCGTGGGAAATACACCTATGCTGGACAAATACAGCCGCGATCTGACCAGAATGGCTGCCGCAGGTAAACTGGATCCGGTGATCGGACGAGAGACAGAGATCGGCCGTATTATTCAGATTCTGAGCCGCAGAACCAAAAACAATCCCTGCCTGATCGGCGAACCTGGTGTAGGCAAAACAGCCATTGTGGAAGGACTGGCTCAGAGAATCGTGGAGGGCACAGTGCCGGAGACGATTGCAGGCAAGCGGGTACTGGTGCTTGATCTGTCCGGTATGGTAGCGGGAAGTAAATACCGCGGAGAGTTTGAAGAACGTATCAAAAAGGTCATTGCCGAGGTAATGGATCATCCGGGTGTTCTTCTGTTTATTGACGAACTGCATACGATCATCGGTGCCGGCGGAGCGGAAGGGGCCATGGACGCTTCTAATATCCTGAAACCGTCTCTGTCCAGAGGTGAGATACAGATTATTGGTGCCACTACGATTACAGAATATCGCAAATATATTGAGAAAGATACTGCGCTGGAACGTCGTTTCCAGCCGGTGACAGTAGATGAACCTACAGAAGAAGAAACTCTGGATATTCTGAAGGGATTGCGCCCGTATTATGAGAAACACCATCAGGTAAATATTACAGATGATGCGTTGGATGCCGCTGTGCACATGTCAGTGCGCTATCTGAATGAAAGATTCCTTCCGGATAAAGCCATAGATCTGATCGATGAGGCGGCGGCAAAAGTTCGTCTGAGCGGAGTGAAGATTCCTAAAGGTCTTAAAGAAGCAGAGAATACGTTGTATCAGCTTTCGATGGAAAAGGAAGAAGCCATTGTCCGAAATGATTTTGAACAGGCAAAGGCCATTCAGGCTGAGGAGAAGGAACTGCAGGAGAGAATACGCCGACTGCAGAAACGCTACGCAAAGGCCAGCAGTGGTAAGAAGATCAGTGTAGATGCAGAATATGTGGCGGAAGTAGTATCCGACTGGACGAAAATTCCCCTGAAACAGATCACCGAACAGGAATCCAAACGTCTGCTTCGTATGGAATCCATTCTTCATAAACGGGTAATCGGACAGGAAGAAGCTGTGGAAGCAGTAGCCCGTGCTATCCGCCGCGGACGTACAGGATTGAAAGATCCCCGCCGTCCCATTGGATCCTTTATGTTCCTCGGCCCCACAGGTGTAGGAAAGACGGAACTTTCCAAAGCACTGGCGGAAGCTGTGTTTGGCTCGGAAAAAGCCATGATCCGTGTGGATATGTCAGAATATATGGAGAAACACAGTGTTTCTAAGCTGATTGGCTCCCCGCCGGGATATGTGGGTCATGAGGAAGGCGGTCAGCTCAGTGAAAAAGTCCGCCGAAATCCCTACAGTGTGATCCTTTTTGATGAGATAGAAAAGGCCCATCCGGACGTATTCAACATTTTGCTGCACGTACTGGATGATGGGCATATCACAGACTCACAGGGAAGAAAGGTTGATTTTAAACAGACGATCATTATTATGACCTCCAATACCGGAGCGCAGGCGATTCAGGAACCGAAACGTCTTGGCTTTGGTGCGGGAGAAGATGCGGCTGCTGATTATCAGCGAATGAAGGACCGTGTCATGGAAGAAGTGAAGAGAAACTACCGTCCTGAGTTTATCAACCGTATTGATCAGATTCTGGTATTCAAGCCGCTGACGAAAGAGGAAATTCGCCAGATCGTTGGGCTTCTGCTTAAAGAACTGGAAAATCGTTGTAAGAATCAGTTGGAACTGGAGATTTCTTTCCGTCCTGCGGTATTGGATAAACTGGCGGAAAAAGGCTTTGACAGTAAATATGGTGCCCGCCCATTGAAACGGGAGATTCAGACACAGATCGAGGATAAGCTCGCTGAGGAAATTTTGTCCGGGAATGCCAGCAAAGGGGAGCATGTGACCGTTACGCTGAAGGAAGAAAAGATTGCATTTCTGGTCAGAAAAAAGAGTGAAGGTAAAGCATAAGTATGGCAAAAGCAAATAAAACCATGTTTTTCTGTCAGGAATGTGGATATGAATCTACAAAATGGCAGGGACAGTGTCCCGGATGTAAGGCCTGGAACACTTTTGTGGAAGAGCCTGCACAGATCGTGAAAGGTCTTAGAACACAGAATTCCGGCCGGGAATTAAAGCCGGTGGCGCTTAAAGAGGTATCTTTGACAGAGCAGTCCCGGGTATCTACAGGAATGAAAGAGCTGGACCGTGTGCTGGGAGGAGGAATCGTGCGGGGTTCGCTTCTTCTGGTAGGCGGTGATCCAGGTATAGGCAAATCTACAATTCTTCTGCAGGTGTGCCGTAATCTGTCAGCTGAACATCATAAGGTACTGTATATTTCCGGCGAGGAGTCCTTACAGCAGATCCGTATGCGGGCGGGAAGAATCGGGGAGTTTACGGATGATCTTCTGTTGCTGTGTGAGACAAATCTGGAGGATATCCGTACTACGATTGAACGCTGCAAACCGGAGATGGTGGTGATCGATTCTATTCAGACCATGTTCAGCGGGGAAGTGACATCGGCACCGGGCAGTGTATCCCAGGTTCGCGAAGCAACTTCTGTTTTATTGCAGATCGCAAAAGGACTGGATATTACGATATTTATTGTGGGACATGTGACAAAAGAAGGCAACGTGGCCGGCCCTCGTGTGCTTGAACATATGGTGGATACGGTGCTGTATTTCGAGGGAGACCGACATGCTTCATACAGGATCCTGCGCGGAGTGAAAAACCGTTTCGGGTCCACAAATGAGATCGGTGTGTTTGAAATGCGGTCCGATGGCCTCGTGGAAGTAGAAAATCCTTCAGAATATATGTTGAGTGGAAAACCGCAGGGAGCTTCAGGATCTGTGGTGGCCTGTTCTATGGAAGGAACTCGTCCGGTGCTTCTGGAGATCCAGGCTCTGGTATGTCACAGTAATTTTGGTATACCCAGAAGAACTGCAGCAGGAACAGATTTTAATCGGGTGAATCTGCTTATGGCAGTTCTGGAAAAGCGTTTGGGGATGAATCTGTCGACCTGTGACGCCTATGTGAATATTGCAGGCGGTATTCGTATGACGGAGCCGGCCATTGATCTGGGCATTGTATTGGCTATTATTTCCAGTTTTCGGGATAAAGCGATTGCGGATGATGTGCTGGCCTTTGGTGAAGTGGGCTTAAGTGGTGAAGTCAGAGCGGTGAGTATGGCAGAACAGCGTGTGCTGGAAGCGAGAAAGCTGGGATTTCATCAGGTGATCTTACCCAGTGTATGTATGCCGTCGGTTAGCCAGATTACGGGGATTCAGTTGCTTCCGGTAGCTACGGTGGCTGAGGCGGCGG
>JAEDOO010000137.1 GCA_016301965.1 Lachnospiraceae bacterium
GAGGAATTGGACGCAAAGGCAAGACAGCTGGCTTTTTCGGATATGGTGGAGCTTGCGCTTGAAGCCGCTTCGACACTGTGATACTCTGTCTTGCTATTGCTTTACATTCTGAGGGATAGTGAGTATAATGAAAGAAAATAATGGCAGAACAGGGGGATGTACAATGGATATTAAAGATGTCGTAACGCTGGGCATTCAGAGAGCAAAAGAATATGTGGCAGAAAAACATCTTATGCCGGGAGAAAAGGATAGATACATAGCAGCTCTCGAGGCTGATCTGGAGAAAAAGGAAAAAGAGATCGCTAATCTGAAAAGAAGTCGCCGGAGAAGAAACTGGCGTCATCATTCGGTGAAATAATTAAGACAGCAGGAGGAAAAACAATGTTTAAAAAGAAAGATGTCTATGAGCTTGAACAGAATGTTTTTCAGGAAATCGGCAAAAACTGGGTGCTGATTTCCGCAAAAAATCCGGAAGGAAAGGTCAATGCAATGACGGCCAGCTGGGGTGCCATGGGTGTTTTATGGGGGATGGAAACCATTACCGTTTACATTCGCCAGACCAGATATACAAAGGAATTTGTGGATGCACAGGATTATTTTACGGTGAGCCTGTTTGACGGATACAAAAAAGAGCTTGGCATCCTTGGTTCCAAATCCGGCCGTGACGGTGACAAGCTCAGCGAAGCTGGTTTTACCCTGGAGATGGTTGAAGATCAGCCGGCTTTTCAGCAGAGCAAATGTGTATTTATCTGCAAAAAACTGTACCAGGATGATATCCCAATGGAGGCTATGCCGGAAGACATCCGGGAAAGATGGTATGCGGACGGGAATTACCATACCATGTACATAGCGCATATCGTCGGCTGCTATGTTAATGAATAGACGAAAATGACAGGGAAGAAAAGAAAAGCTACTGTACAATAGTTATTTACACAGAGAGATAAAACAAAAATAAGTATGAAGCAATGGTTTACTGTACGGGGAGAAAAAGGGGACTTTTTTAAGGAGGTAAGTAACATGGGCTTTACTTATAGTTTTACATTTAATTTCTTGATTCTGCTGCTTGTTTGTCTGGCCGTCAGCGCTGTTGGATTTTACAAATATGTATATTTCATCTCTCTGGGATATGGATTTTCTGTTGCGGCACAGGGGTTGAGCATGCTGTTTTTGTATCGGAAAGGATTGACGTTCGGCACTGCTTTACAGTGTATCCTGCTGATCGTGTACGGATGCCGCCTGGGGGGATATCTGCTGCTGCGGGAGAAGAACAGCGCAGCCTATCAGCGGAACATGAAAAAAGAGATAAAGGATGGCTCCGGGATGAAGATGCTCACAAAAGTGGCGATCTGGGTATCCTGTGCACTGTTGTATGTCCTGCAGGTATCGCCGGTGTATTTCCGCCTGGAAAATGGTTTTGGTTCCGATGGCTTCAGCATGCTGGGAACAGCGATCATGATTGCCGGAATTGCTCTGGAGTCTGTTGCCGATCTGCAGAAAAGCAGGGCAAAGGAGTTTAATCCCAATCGTTTCTGTGATACCGGTCTGTACAAAATCGTGCGCTGCCCCAATTATCTGGGGGAGATCGTTTTCTGGACAGGTATATTTGTCTCTTCCCTAAACATCTACGATGGTATATGGGAGTGGGGCGCAGCACTGATCGGATATGTATGCATCGTCTATATAATGTTTGGCGGAGCCCGAAAACTGGAAATCCGTCAGAAACGAAATTACGGCGCTGACCCGGAGTATCAGCGTTACGTGAAAAAGACACCGATCATCCTTCCGCTGGTACCCTTGTACAGCGTGGAAAAGAACAAATGGCTGGTGGGATGATAGAGAGTCAAAAATAATTACATTTTTATCCCCCTGGGGAGCTTGTGAAAGGTTTATCAGCAATGGTATGATACATGCAGCTGATAATTATCGCGCACTTATTCATACATAAACTTGAAAGCACCAGGAGGAAAAAATTATGCATATGGCTGACGCGCTTGTCGCACCGGCAGTGGCCGGAACCATGTATGTCTGTTCCGCAGCTGCTGCGGCATATTCTGTTAAAAAGGTCAGATTGGAAAATGATCCGAAAAAGATCCCTGTCATGGGGATCATGGGAGCTTTTGTATTTGCTGCCCAGATGATCAATTTTACGATTCCGGGAACAGGATCCAGTGGTCATCTCTGTGGTGGTATGCTTCTGACGGCATTGTTGGGACCATATGCAGGCTTCCTGACGATGATCGGAGTTCTCTTGATCCAGTGTCTGCTGTTCGCAGATGGCGGTATTCTGGCACTGGGATGCAATATATGGAACATGGCTTTTTACGGCTGCTTTTTGGGCGCACTGCTGATCTGGAAACCCATGATGAAAAAAGGAATGTCCCGAGGCAAGATTATTCTGGCTTCCATTCTCGGTTGTGTACTGACCTTACAGCTGGGAGCTTTCAGTGTGACGGTGGAAACACTGGCCTCCGGTATTACAGCCCTTCCTTTTGTCACTTTTGTAGCAACCATGCAGCCTATCCATCTGGCCATTGGTTTTGTGGAAGGTCTGATCACGGCAGCAGTGCTGGTATTTGTCTATGAGGCGAGACCGGAGCTCCTGTTTGTCAGTGACGCTGTTAAAGAAGCGAAATCAAGATTTTCTTTCAAAAAAACTATGGTGATTCTGGCTGTGGCAGCGGTTGTGATCGCTGGAGCCATGTCATTGGCGGCTTCTTCCAACCCGGATGGTCTGGAGTGGTCCATTGAAAAGATCACCGGTTCCACAGAGGTGGAGAACGAGGGCAGTGTCTACGACACCGCTGCAGCTATTCAGGAAACGACGGCTGTACTTCCGGATTACGCGTTCAAAAACTCGGATTCGGCACTGGGAACATCTTTTTCCGGTATAATCGGCGGTCTGGTAGTGGTTGGTGTCTGTGTCGGTGCCTGCTACATTTTCAAATTTTTTAAAAAGAAAGAATCATAACTTATGAGTAAAATCGGGAATGCCATACATGAGATCCACCATATGGATCTTATCGCGGAACGTGATCAGTGGGTGAATGCTATTCATCCACTGATTAAGTTCGTTATAACGATAGCCTACATTGCTGTCGTTGTTTCTTTCAATAAATATGATATTCTTGGACTTGCCGGGATGGTTGTATATCCTCTGGCGGGATTTATTTTGGCGGATCTGTCCTTTAAGGATTCTCTGAAACGGCTGCGCATTGTGCTGCCGCTGGTTTGCTTTATCGGTATTTTTAATCCTTTTTTTGACAGAATACCGGTGGAAATCCTGGGGATACGGATGAATGCCGGTGTTATTTCCATGATCACACTGATGATGAAAGGCGTATTTACGGTGCTGGCATCTTATCTGCTGATCGCCACTACTACGATTGAAAAGATCTGTTATGCCTTTCGGCTTCTGCGTGTGCCAAAAATCCTGGTGACGCAGATCCTTTTGACTTACCGCTATATTACTGTGCTTCTTGAGGAAGTTAACCGGGTGACCCAGGCCTATGCTCTGCGTGCTCCGAAGCAGAAGGGGGTTCACTTTAAAGTATGGGGATCACTGACGGGGCAGCTTCTTCTGAGAAGTATGGACAGAGCCGGGGTGGTATACGAGAGTATGCTTCTGCGGGGCTATAGAGGAACTTTTGATTATATTGGCAGCAAGGCAAAAGTCAGGCCACAGGATATTGCCTATCTGCTGTTCTGGATAGCGGTGTTTATTCTTTGCAGAAAAGTGCCGATCCTTGTGGTGGTGGGAAATATGGTTGGAGGACTGTTTGTATGAGTCATATACATATTGATGTACAGAATGTGAGCTTTGGCTATGAAAGTGGAAAGGAAATTCTGAAGGACATTTCCTTTCACGGCGGTGAAAATGATGCCATTGGCCTGGTGGGAGCAAACGGCGTGGGTAAATCCACATTGCTTAAGCTTCTGGTGGGCTTAAATACCGAGTATACCGGAAGTATCCGTGTGGAAGAAATTCCGGTAGAAAAGGATATGCTTCCGCAGATCCGGGAGAAGATCGGTTATGTTTTTCAGGATTCTGACAGTCAGCTGTTTATGTCTACGGCGTATCAGGATATCGCTTTTGCCCCGAGAAATTATGGGTTTCCGGAGGAAGAGGTAGAGAAAAGGGTAAATCATGCGCTGGAAATGACAGGAATCACTCATTTGAAGGATAAGCAGATATTTAAGATGTCCGGTGGTGAGAAAAAACTGGTATCCATCGCCACGATCCTTTCCATGACCCCGGATATTATTCTGATGGATGAGCCCTCTATAGCTCTGGATCCGAGAAATCGGAGAAATCTGATCCATATTTTAAATTCGTTTGAACATTTAAAGATCATTGCATCTCATGACCTGGACATGATTCTGGAGACCTGCAACCGTACGATCCTGATGGCTAATGGGAGGATTATCCGCGACGGCCTGACAAAGGATATTCTGACGGATCAAAAACTTCTGGAGGAAAATGGACTGGAGCTGCCCATGTGCATGCAGCATCCTGTTATCCGATAAAATGTAGATGAAATAAGGAAAAACAATAGTATTTTTTAAAGAAATGCATGATACGTTACGCTTTAGTTTACGATTAATTAGTAA
>JAEDOO010000138.1 GCA_016301965.1 Lachnospiraceae bacterium
GGATAAGCGCAGTCCTGACGATGGGGATTCACCACTGCATCAGCCGGCGGCAAACTGTCCGATCCATCCTCTTCTCTTTTGGGGACCTCGTGATGATCCGTAACGATCACGGTCATTCCCAGGTCTTTTGCCAGACGGACCTCTTTTTCGGCACTGATTCCGTTATCACAGGTCAGAATGGTGTCAATGCCATCCTCTTTCGCCTGTTGTATCATGGTATCGTTAAGGCCATATCCGTCTTTTATCCGGTCCGGAATGCGATAATCCGCCAGGGCACCAAGCCCGGTTAGCCCTTTCAGCAGAATACAGGTGGACATGATGCCGTCGCAATCGTAATCTCCCATGATGCGGATCTTTTGTTTTTCCCGGATCTTTTGTTCCAGCAAAGCGGCTGCTTTTTCCATATCCTTCATTTTGCGTGCATCGTGTAAGCTGGACAGATCACCATGCAGATACATCTCTATCTCCTCCACCGTGGTCAGATCCCGATTCCGCAAAAGACGCGCCGTTACCGGATCAATATGAAAATGCGCGGCAATGGCCGCAAAATCCGCCCGTTTCGCCATCACGATCCATTTTTTCTTTCTTTGTTCTTCCAACAGCTGTTCCTCTTTTTCTTTCGCCTGCCATGTAAAAGAACTGCCGCAGGCAGCTTTCACTGCTTGCGGCAGAACATATACATGCAAGGCTTATTTTTTCTTTTTGCCTGTTTTTGTCTTGATCACATACCAGAGCGGACCAGTCACACATACAGAAGAGTACGCACCGCAGATGATACCCACCATGATCGGCAGCGCAAACTCACGGATGGAGGATACGCCCAGGATCCAGAGCACAAATACCATGACAAAGGTTGTCAGAGAGGTATAGATACTTCTGGTCAGTGTCTGGGTGATACTGGTATTCACTACTGCAGCCAGATCCTTCTTTGTGGCACCTGCGCCAAGGTTCTCACGGATACGGTCAAAGATAACGATCGTCGCGTTGATGGAGTAACCCACAATAGTCAGCATGCAGGCGATAAAAGTAGTGCCCACAGATACGCGTGATACGGCATAGAAGCCAAGAACCACACATACGTCATGCAAAAGAGCCAGTACGGCACTGGAAGCAAAACGGATATCTTTGAAACGGAACCAGATGTACAAAAGCATGAAAATCGTAGCTACAATAACAGCCACAACAGCATCACGGCGCATCTCGTTGGAAACAGTTGCAGAAATACTCTGGGTAGAAATACCTTCTTTATCAACACCGAAATCGTTGATCAGCATCTCATCCATCTGCTCACGTTCCTGTACGGTCAGCGTTCTTGTCTTGATGGTAACGTTATTGGAATTTACCACCTTAACACAGGTTACGTCGGCATCACCGGTAATGGCTTCCACCTTCGGATTTACCTCAGCTTCCAGCTGCTGCATGGACATATCTTCCTTAAACTCTACCGTCGTGGAAGTACCGCCCATAAACTCCAGACTGAAGTTCAGACTCTTATCTGTGGTAGCTTTACCGATACCCATGGCCGCGATCGGTAC
The DNA here is from genome assembly GCA_016301965.1 of Lachnospiraceae bacterium. Lineage (GTDB taxonomy): Bacteria > Bacillota > Clostridia > Lachnospirales > Lachnospiraceae > UBA11957. Next base: position 1,536 of record JAEDOO010000138.1, read on the forward strand.
TGCGATCGCCAGGATCAGAGATACGGTAAAGAAAATCTTTTTCTTACCGACGAAATCAATCACCTTGATCTCTTTGGCCCTTCCATACAGTTTTTCATCCCGCAGGCCGACAGCATAGAAGGCGTTGATGATCAGGCGTGAAATTACCAGTGCGGTAAACATGGATAAAACGATACCAAGAGCCAGTGTCATGGCAAAGCCCTGTACACTGCCGGTGCCAAGTACACCCAGTACAGCAGCCGCGATCAAGGTAGTAATATTGCCATCAAAGATAGCGGAAAAAGCTTTCTTGAAACCGGAGGTGATGGCGTTGCGTACAGACTTTCCGGCAGCGATCTCCTCACGGATACGGGCATAAATGATTACGTTTGCGTCCACCGCCATACCAATGGACAGAATGATACCGGCAATACCCGGCAGCGTAAGCGTCAGGTCAAAAGCATTGAGCATCACAAGCTCCAGACCTGTATAGATCAAAAGAGCAAGACCGGCCACAAGACCCGGCAGCGCATAGACGACGATCATAAAGATGATCACGAGCGCCAGACCGATACCACCGGCCATCAGGCTTGTGCGGATGGCATTGCTTCCCAGTGTGGCACCCACCACGTTGGAGCTGATCTCATGCAGAGTCAGTGTCAGAGAACCGATACGCAATGTGGTGGCCAGTGCTTTTGCATCTTCAATGCTCTTGGCACCCTCAATTACGGCCTTACCTGCAGTGATTACAGAATTAACGGTCGGCACGCTGGCGAACTCTCCGTCATAGTAAATAGCGATCGTTTCGTTATTATTGTATGCGCGTTCAGTAGCCTCGGCAAAAGCCTTTGTTCCCTCAGCATCAAATTCCAGCTCAGTTACATATTTACTTGTACTGCCGTTGTTATCCTGCTGCACACCGCCCTGGGCATTGACAACAGAAGAACCCTCGAGAACGATGCATCCTTTTTCCTTCAGTTCATCGATGGTATAGTTCAGCTTATAATCTCCGGTAGTGTAATCATAGCTGTAGCACGCATTGCCCTCATCATCTGTCTCACGGATAAAATACAGCGTACCCGGTGTACCCAGCTCTTCGAGGATCTTATTGGCATCGGACACACCCGGGATCTCCACCGTGATACGGTTTACACCCTCTTTGTATACCTTTGCCTCTTCGCTGTAGCTCATAACACGCTGCTGCAGCTTGTAGACTGTGTCGTTCATGTCTTCATTAGACGGAAGATCCTGATCAGCTTCGTAAGTAATGCTGACACCGCCGGACAGATCAAGTCCGGTGATGATGTTCTTTGCAGAACCTGTGCCTGTGGGACCCCAGCCTACTGCGGCAGTAAAGCCCAGCAGAACCATCACGAGGACTGTGGCGATCAGGACTGCAATTCCCTGTTTTTTCTTCATAATATTATCCTTTCTATTCTTCTGCCAAAGCAGCTTTGATCATTAATGCACATTCGATACGCTTTCTCTGCAGTTTACAGCCGATCTCATAGGCTCCGTTGATGGAACCGGTGAAATTGTAGGCATTGGCCGCACAGCCGCCGCTGCAGTAAAAACGGGAAAAGCACTTTTTACATTCTTCTTTTGCATAAACATTACAGTGTTTGAATGTATTCACAATATCTGTGCGTACCACACCGTCATCCACATTGCCGAGAAGGAACTTCTCATTGCCGACAAACTGATGGCAGGGATACAGATCTCCCCACGGAGTCACTGCCAGATACTCTGTACCTGAACCGCATCCGGAAAGACGCTTGTACACACAGGGACCGCCGGTCAGGTCGATCATAAAGTGGAAGAAATTAAAGCCGTTTCCTTCTTTTTCGCGTTTGATCATCTCTTTTGCCAGCAGATCGTACTGTTCACAGATGATCGGCACATCTTCCTCACGGATCGCGTAATCCGCTTCCGGCGGAGCCACTACCGGCTCGATGGAGATCTGCTTAAAGCCCATATCGGCAAGGCTGAGCACATCCTTCGCGAAATCCAGATTATAGTGAGTAAAGGTCCCTCGCACATAATAATTTGTCTGGTTGCGGCTGTCTGCAAATTTTTTGAACTTCGGCATGATCAGATCGTAACTTCCCTTACCATTGCGGAAAGGACGCATGAAATCATGTACTTCTTTACGCCCGTCAACACTCATAACCACATTGGCACATTCCTTATTGGCAAACTCCATAATCTCATCGTTAAGCAGTACGCCATTGGTGGTCAGTGTAAAACGGAATTTCTTATTGTGGGCTTCTTCCTGACTGCGTCCATAAGCTACCAGGTCTTTGACTACCTGCCAGTTCATGGTTGGCTCACCGCCAAAGAAATCCACCTCGAGATTTCTTCGGGAACCGGAGTTGGCAATCAGAAAATCCAGAGCTTTTTTGCCCACTTCAAAGGACATCAGCGCTCTGCGGCCATGGTATTCGCCTTCTTCCGCAAAGCAATAGCGACAGGCCAGATTACAGTCATGGGCAATATGCAGACACAGGGCCTTGACCACTGTGGGTCTGTCTGTAAAATGCTCAATGGCTTTTTCATAAATATCCTCGGTAAACAGCATGCCCTGGTCTTTTAAAGAGAGGCATTCACCCCAGGCTTCCCTGAGCTCTGTTTCCTCATAGGATCCTTTAAGCTCGCCGATGGTCTCTTCCAGCGACTTACCCGCATCCATGCATGCTACGGTATCGTAAACCAGCTGATCCACTACATGAACAGAACCACTGTTTACATCCAGCACGATGGGAATGTCATTGTTGATATATTGATGTATCACTGTAAAACTCCCTTCCACGTTTTTCGTGGAGAGCACGCAAAAATCGTCCTCCCGAATAGCTGAGAAGACGAAATGCTGCCTCATTTTCCCGGATTTATCCATTCCGGGGTATAATCATTGGAATATTACCATATTTTCAACAGTTTGTAAACCGAAAGCCGATTCTGAACAAAGAAAAAAGGAACCGCTCTTCTGAAGCAGTTCCCTCCGGCTTTTCTTATTTCTGCTCGCAGGTCTGATTTCCTACGGTGCAGGATGTCTTACATGCAGACTGGCAGGATGTCTGGCA